>NZ_JBHYUG010000058.1:43612-52258 GCF_042749375.1 Streptomyces sp. NPDC059477
TTTACTCCCAACCCCCCACCCACCCCCCCCCCCCCCCCCGGGGGCGCGTGCCCGCGGCGGGGGGGCGCGGTGGTTCAGCTTGTGGCTTTCATCGGCGGGACCCTCGCTCGCGCGGGGACTACGGCCGTCCCTCGGGGTGGTGGGTTTCTTGGCGGGGGCCACCCCCGCTCGCGCGGGGACTACTAGGTCACCTCGACCGACAGCACGGTGGACGCGGGGCCACCCCCGCTCGCGCGGGGACTTGCCCACTTTACCGCCCGCCAGCCCGGCGGGCAGGGCGGTTCAGTGGAGGAACAGGGCGATGACCCTCGCCCGCAGGCTACTCAGTCGGTATGGGTGCCGCCTCCGGCGGGCATCCTGATTGGTATGACCGAGGATGAGCGAGTTGCCGATCTACGCCATCAGCTTCAGTCCGCGGTGTGTCATCTGGCCTACGCCGCCGGGCAGATGGCGGCCGAGCGACCGGATGACGCGGAGCGGCTGATGGCCCAGACCGAAGGTATGGAGCGCCCGCACCGCCCCCAGAGCATGACGAAGCGCCCCCTGCACAGCCCACGCGGGGCCGTGCAGGGGGCGCCGTCAGGGGTTGGTCGGGTGTTCGGCGAGGTGCTCGTCAAAGCGGCGGGTCAGCTCGGTGACGGACTCTTTCGTCTCAGCGACGTCCTCAGCGGTACGGGTGACCTGGTCCTTGATCGAGTGGCCGCTGTTCGGCGACAGCTCCTGGACCAAATCCACGATGGTCACCACTCTGCGATTCGCCCGCCACACGCCCTTGCCCACCGCCCCGATCGCGAGCAGCGCCACGGCGCCGCCACCGAGATAGAGGATGAGGTCCATGGACGGCCCACTCAGCCTCTGAGCCAGATGGTGGCCGGGTCCTGGCTCGCGGGCAGCGTCGACGCCGTACCCGGATGACCGAGCCGACCGGCTATCCAGCCCTTCGCGGACGCGAGCGCCAGCGCGACCGGCGCCGCCCACCACACCGGCACGTCCGCCAGCTCGACCACGACCAGACCGATCGCGGCCTGGGCCCCCGTCCACCCCGCCCGCTCGCCGAGGTCCAAAAGGTACTTGCTGTCCATGATCGTCTCCTCTACTTCGGGGGGATCTTGAGGGTCTGGCCGGGCGTGATGACGGCGGTGAGCGCGACGCCGTTGAGCTTGGCGATCTCGGCCGCGCGCGCCCCGTCGCCGAGCTTGGCCTGGGCGATGCCCCAGAGGGTGTCGCCCTTGACGACGGTGTACATGGTGCTGGTCGCTCCGGGCGACCAGGCCGCCGGGTTCTTCAGCCGCTCGGCCACGTCCTTGCGGAACTGCGCCATCGTGAACGTGAACCGGCCGCGGGTTCCGTAGCCCTCGACGGGGCCGCGCGGATCTACCTTGCCCTCGACAGACGTTTCGAGGTGCCCGCCGCAGGACTCCGCGGACCAGCCGTGATGGCGGCAGAGAGCCGCGTTGATCCGCACCCACGCGTCGTACTGGACGCGCGGGTAGATGTCCTTGTTGTCGCCGCGGTTCTCCGTCTCGATGCCGTAGCTGACATCGTTCCCGTCGACCGTGCCGGTGGACGCCGACGGCTTCGGGTGGCTGGAGGACTCGTTGAGAAAGCTGTCGTAGGCGTTCTTCGCCATCGTCCCCGCGTGGTTGGCACGGCCCGCGCTGCACATGGTGGCCACGCCGGTCTTGGCGAGGTAGATGTGCGCCAGCGGTCCGGGCAGTCCCGGGACGCCGTTCTTCGCCACGAGGTCCCGCGAGTTGCTGCCCGCGGTGTGGTGGTTGAGGACCATGTGGACGGGCCCGAACGGCTTGCCGGTCTCGTCGTCCCGCTCGCGGGTACGCCAACCCGGATACTCGGAGACGCTCACGCCCTCGGCCTTGAGGATCGCGACCCACCGGTCAGGGGTCAGGGGTGTTGCCATGGATGCCTCCAGAAATGGCAGAAGCCCCGGCCTGGTGGGCTCGGGGCGTGCGAGTGGGGTGGGGGGTTATGCGGGTTCGAACAGCAGCCAGGCCACGGTCGAGGTGTCGGATGCGCTGCTGGACCGGATCCGGAAGGACGTGGCGGCGGTGCGGGCGTCGACTCGCAGCGAGCCCGGTGTGCCGCCGTCGGCCTGCGACGTGAGCAGGATCCGGGACGTGGCGGTCACGCTCGTGTTGGCCACGGTCACGACACCACCGACCAGGGTCGCGGTGCCCATGCGGGCGTTGGTGCCCTCGGCGATCGCGATGCCGCCCCCGGCCGCCCCGAGGTTGAGGGCCTTGGCCTGGCCCGCCCAGATGTTCCACTGGCCGGCCGACTGCCCGGAGGCGAGTGCCGAGTACCCGCCGACGGTGAGGTTGCCGCCGACGTCGACCGGCGCGGCGAACGCATCGACCGGCGCCGCCGTGCTGCCGGTGCGTTCGGCGATGTTCAGCCCTCGCCGGAGCACGGTGTTGCCGCCGCCGTCCGACCAGCCTGCCGTCGCGGCGTGCAGGAACCCACTGTCGACGCTGACGTACTCGGAGTCCTCCACTCGTACGCCGTACTGCGGGCTGTTCGTCTGGGTGCCGTTGTCGTCCACGCCGGGGTAGCAGGTGATCATGCCGACGATCACCGGCAGCGTGGCGCCGTCGACCTTGAGCCCGGCGTACCCGCCCCCGCCGGCGCCGTCGTTGCGGCCGTCGCGGCGGGTGTGCAGGTTGTCGATCTGGATCGGCGGGTTCCCGGTCGAATCGATCAGGACGCCGTTGGCGCCGTTGCGGTCCGTGGAGCAGTCCCCGAGGATCATGCCGCCGGAGCCGGTACCCGCCGCCCAGTCGCCGGTCAGGTGGAAGCCGCTGCCGGTGTTCCATTCGGCGCGGCAGCCGATCGCGTGGCTGTTCGCGGCGTTGGCGATCTCGAAACCGTTCGCCCCGCAGCCGATGGCCTGGCAGTCCATGAGGGTGATGTCGGTCATCACCTCGAACGCAAAGCCGTGCCACCCCGTGTTGTCGATCATGACGCGGTGGAGTCTCCAGGAGTACGGGAACTTCCCCGCGTTGGCCTCGGTGTGCACACCGGCGCCGGTGACCCGGCGGATCGTGACGTCCCGCAGGCCCACGTTCTGGATGTTGCCCGCTGCCCGGATCCCGTCGATGCCCGGGGTCTCCAGATCCTGCCCGTCGATCATCACGTTGAGGATGCGGTGCTCGGCGCTGATGGTGGAGTACCCGCCGTCGATCTCGTCGAGGAACGAGATGACGGCGTCACCCACGAAGCTGGCGAGGGGCCGGATGTAGCAGGGCGGATCGGTGAGGTCGACCACGGTCATGAGGTTGGTGTGGGTGCCCTGGAGGGTGACGGCGGGCGGGATCGTGAGCGGCGCCGACGTGCGGTAGGCGCCGACCGGCAGGTAGACGATGCCGCCCATCGGGCAGGCCGCGAGCGCCGCCTGGATGGACGTGGTGTCGTCGGTGACGTTGTCGCCCTGGGCGCCGAAGTCCTTCACGTTCAGCCAGTCGCGGACGCTGCCCGTCGGGCCCCCGCCCGCGTTGGCGTTGTGCGCCTCGATCCACGAGCGCGGGCCGCCCCCGGCCTCCGCCCACATCCCGGTCACACCGTCCGGCCCGAAGAACCGCGGCAGCTGCCCCTGCTCGCCCGTGACCACCGAGGTGATCGGCTCGTCGGCCGCGCTCCGCAGGTCCGTGAGCTGCGTGCCCTCGGTGACGCTGTCCCAGAACGTCACGGCCACCGCGGCGGCGACACCCCACAGGCCGTCACTGGGCGCCACCGCGTAGTCCGCGATTCCCCGCCCGAATTCGTACCGTGCCACGTCACACCACCCAACTGATGCCGGAGACCGGCAGGACGGACTCCCCGCGCGCGATGGCCGGTTTGTTCGTGAGCCACACCTGACCCGGCCGGTCGCTGGCGGAGCTGTAGATGATGCCGCGGCTGATGCGGGTCCCCGTGACGTATCCGATGAAGTACTGGTCCCTGGACGGGTGCCGGTAGCCGGACGGGATCAGCACGGGCAGCCGGGACTCGTCCTCGGCGTCGAGGGTCCCGGCCGCCCGCTCGAAGCTGCCCAGCCGCAGGTGCACGGCGCCGGAGCGGCGTTCCACCACGGACTGAACGTTGATGCTCCACGCGGACAGCGGGCTGTCCACGAGGATCACACCCGAGTCGTCGGACAGCACCTGCCAGCTGCTGCCCGTCCACAGCCGGGTGGTACCGGTGTCGATCTCCTGCGCCACCTCGCCGGTCACGGGGCGGGGGTTGCGGGTGGTGGAGCGGCACGCCCTCACCCGCGCCCCGGAGTACAGCTCGTAGCGGTCCACGGTCACCGAGGCCGCGGCGGTGCGTACGGTCACCTGGGCCAGGGGGATCTCGTACACCCCCGTGTCGCCCGTGCTCTGCACGAGGGCCGGGGCCCCGGCGCCGGCGGTGCCCTGCCGGATCGCGGCCCGCACCGTCCAGGTGGAGCGGTCCAGCCGCAGCACCACCCAGTCCGTGCGCGAGCCGCCGCCGACGAGGTGGGGGGTGACGGCGAGAGTGTCGCCGGTCGGCCCTGACGTCCAGAAGTGGCCGCGCACGCTCGCGGTGACGTTCGCGCGGATGGTGACATTCAGCCCGGAACCCGCGGTGACCACCTGCGTCTGGGCAGGGTTCCCGAGGACACCGTTGTCCGTGAACGCTGCGGCCATCTGCTCGTACTCGGCATCCGTCACCGCCCGGTCGTTGTAGTCCGGGGCTGGCCAACTGTTCTGCGCCACGCCTACCTCACTCCCCATGCTCTGGCCAGGCGGAGCACCTCGCGTAGGGTGCGCTCCGTGGCGGACGTTGTCTCCTTGTCGCCGCCCCCGATGACGCAGGTGACGACCTCGCCCCCGGTGGGGGTGGCCTCCAGGCGGACGGCCTGCACGGTGTCCACAACCTCCCGGCCGGTGGGCAGGACGACCGTGACGCGGTCGCCAAGGCCGTAATCGCGCCCGGCTCTCAGGTCCTCGGTGTCCACCGTCACCGTGGACAGGCTCGCCTGAGGCCCGTCCTCGGTCAGGGCCGCGACGCCCGCGAGGATCAGCGCACCCCCGCCGCTATGGGTGCCGGATTTCTCCAGCAGCTTCTCCACCCGGTACCACTGCGTCACGGCGTCGTCTGCGGTGACCTCCACGTACTCCCGTTCGTTGGGCGGCGTCGCCTCCTGGGCGGGATCGTCGCCGCCCTGGACCAGCTCTGACGTGGCGGTCGGGGCTCCCAGAGTGAACGACACCGAGCGCAGATTCCCGAGGCCGGCAGAGAACCGCGCGGTACCGGTGCGGTCGACGGGCGCGTACACCCCGAACCTGATCTGCGAGCCGACCTGCCTGGTACGGAACCCGAGGGCGCCGCCACCGGCCGCCAGAATCCGGCAGGCGTCCAGCAGGGGCTCGAACCGGGTCTGGAAGGTCACGTCCGTCCCCACGTTGGCGACGGCATCGAGGACCAGGCCCTCGATCCGGCGGCCCGCCAGCGCGCCCGGCCCGCAGTTCTCGTTCACCAGCGCGCGGATCACGCTCTCGCTCCGGACAGTGGTGAACGTCCGCAAAACGTTGCTCGTCGTGGTCTGGTCCTCGAACACCTCACCGGGCTCGGGGTAGGTGAGGTACCCGGCCACGCGTGCGAGATCGTCGGAGAACCGGGCGGTGACCGTGCCGCCCGCGTTCTGCTCCAGGTCCCACGTGTAGTTCTGCGGCTCCTCCAGCGGGCCCGCGCACCAGATCGCCCCGTCCCGGATGATGACCAGACGGTTGCCGGGCTGGAGCAACTGCATGACATCCGGGTACGCAGGCACGGTGATCTCGCCCGACGCCGGCGCGTTGAAGTTCAGGTCGACGCTGAGCTTCGTCCAGCCCGTGATCGGATCACCCAGCACGTCGAGGTACCGGTCGGTCACCAGGAGATCGATCGCCACCAGCCCACCCCCTACGCCGTCTCGTACCGCGGATGAAAGACCAGGTCGACGGCGGATCCGGCAGCTGCTCCGTCGAGCTGGAACGTGACGGGCGTCGGACCGGGCGGCAGGCTCCACAGCACGGCCGCGGGCCAGTCGAGGCCGGGCGTCAGGTTCTCGCCGGTGTCGGAGCGGACGCGCGGCGGGTCGGTGGAGATCGTCACGGTCTCCCCGGCGAGGAGCGGCCCGTGCACGGTGTCCGCCATGGTCAGGGTGAAGCTGTCCCCGGTGTCCTCGCGCGTGAACTCGATCGCGGACGCCGGGCCCGTGACGGTCCACACCGGCCACACGTCGACGTCGCCGGGGTTGTCCACGGTGGTGGCGCCGAGAACCTGCGACGAGGACACCGACGGGTACGGCACCAGGAAGTCGACGTCCGTGCCCTGCTCGCGGTGGACGGTGACCGGCTGGGCGTCCACCCAGTACGGATCCTCACACCACAGGGTGACCACCGCGCTGTCCCAGGTGATGCCGGTCGCGGCCTGCCCGCGGCCGTCCCACCCGTCCGCGTAGTAGACCGCGATCTGCCGTACGCCCCCGTCCGGCCGCGCCACCTCCAGCAGCCCGGGTCCCTCCCGCAGGGTCCGCGTGAACGCGCGCCCGATGGACCGCCAGTTCCGGGTGAACTCCATGTGATCCGCGCCCTTCACCAGCACCGGCCACACGATGCTCCGGGGCTGCGGCTGAACGTGCCGCAGGCGGGCGCCACCACGCGGGTGCGGATCGCTGATGAGTTCGTACGGGGCGGCCCCGAGTCCGGACACGCCGTCGGCGAGGGTGTACCACTGGGATCCGGGGGACAGGTCCGTCATCGGCCACCGCCCGCCAGCCGGGTCGATGTACGTCACCGTCGCGTAGCCGACCTCGGGCAGTTCGACGGGCGGGGTGGTCGGTTCCTCCGGGACGATGACCGGCGCTGTGATCAGGGGCATCTACCGTGGCCTCCCTACTCGCTGGCGCGCTTCCTCCTGCCGCTGCATCAGCCGCAGGTCCTCCACGCTGATCACGCTGGCGCGGGGGTAGACGTTGTATGTCACCGGCGGCCGGTCGGTGGTGGCGGACGTCGTCTGGCTCTCCGCCGGTATGGAACGGGCGGGCAGACCTGGTTTCGCGGGGGTCTGCGGCAGCGGCACCGTCTTGGCGTTGAGGGCCCGGAACAGGTCCTCGCCGTAGTGGTCGACGGCCGCCGCCCGCATCATGAACTCGCCGTCCGACCCCCACAGCAGGATGCTGTCGGACGTGGGGGTTCCCGGGCCGCTGAGCAGTCCACCGCCGTCGTAGCCCGGGATGGGACCGCCCTGCGCGCGGCGCACCGGACCGCCCTGGGCGAGGAGTCCGGCGTCCGCCAGGCGCTGCTCCATGTTGGTCGCCACATGGATGTAGAGCGTCCGGTCGCGCATCCCGTCGAGTTGCCGCTGGGCCTCGTCCACCTTCCGCTGGAGGTCGGAAATTTCGCCCTTGATCGCGGCCGTCTTCGAGGACGGTGCCGCGGCCAGCCGCGCCTTGGCGTCCGCCAGCTTGTCCTTCAGATCCTCCAGATCACCCCGGAGGTAGGCGGTCTTGTCGGGGGTGTTGAGGATCTGATCGGCCAGTGCGGCAGCCGCCTCGCGGGTCAGACCCATCTGCTGGGCGTTCGCGATCAGCTGCTGCCGGCCGCTCTCGAACGTGGCCGAGACCTCGGACCACGACGCCCCCGACTCCCGCGCGGCCGTCGTGGCTTCGTTCGTCTTCGCGGCCAGGTCCGAGAGGGCCCCGTACGCGCTGCGCCCCGATTCGGTGGTCAGGTCGAGGGTGCCGCCGGTCGCCGCCCACACACCGCTGAACTCGCTGGCGGCCTCGGCCGCGGTGTCGATGGATGCCTCGAAAGCGGCCTGCGCGTCGAGGGCGTTCCGGTTGACCTCGTTCAGCGCGACGATCGACTCGCGCAACCCGTCCGCGCTCGTCTTCTGGGCGTCGAGCTGGGCCTGTACCTCCTGGGCCTGGTCGCCGAACAGGCCCATGCTCTCGGCGGCGAGCCGCTGCTCCAGTGCCTGCCCGGCGAGGGCCTCGTCGTACTTTTCGAGGGAGCCGGTGAACTTGTCGAGTTCCTCGGGGCTCATGTTCTCGGTCATGGCGGCGAGCGCCGCAGCAGCCAGCTCGGCCTTGCCGCCGCCGACGAGATCGGCCAGGCCCTGATCGATGCCGTCGACGCTCTCCGTGAACTTCTCCGTGGCGTCGCCGGCGTCGAGCAGCCCGCCGGTGACGTCGGCGCCCCAGTTGTTGATGCTCTCGGCCACGCTGGGGTCGAGGATCTTCTGGATCTGCTCGCGCAGCTTGCCGAAGTCGTCGCCGAACTGGCTGGCGACGTACCCCGTGGCCTGGCCCGTACGCCCCAGCTCACCGAGCGAGGTGGTCAGTTTGTCGACGTCGAGTGCGGCGGGTTCGCCCATCTGTGACAGCTCGGTCATCGCGATCAGCAGCAGGCCGATCCCGGTACCGGCCATCGCGATCTTCGCGGTGCGGGACAGGGTGCCGATGGCAGCCGCGGTCCCCGCGAGAATGCCGGGGGTCCCGGTTGCCGCCGTGCGCATCGCGGCGACCTGCGTGCTGATCGCGGCGATGGCCGCGCCGGCCGCCGCGCCGCCTGCCGTCGCCAGGCTGACGGCCTTGATGGCGATGGAGAGCTGAAGGTTGAGGGCGATCGCCTCGGGCGGAAC
>NZ_JBHYUG010000059.1:0-51941 GCF_042749375.1 Streptomyces sp. NPDC059477
TGACCGGCAACCCAAAGCACCGGAACCCGCTCATCCGCCCTCCACCGGCCGTCTGGGCGCGCTCCCCACCCGTACGACCGGCCGCCCCTCGCCGTGGGGGGCCCGGGCCGCCCCGCCCCCCCCGCCGGGGGGGCGCGTCCCCGTGGGCGTGGAACGGGGCGTTGGCGTTGCCCCCGCCGCGGGGGGCGGCGACGGCCTCGCGGCGCAGGCCCTTGCCGGAGCGGGCGAGGTAGCTCACGATCGCGACCCGGTTGTCCTCCACGACCACCTTGGGCAGCGTCTCGCCGAGGAAGGCCCGGATCTGGGTGTCGGTGCCGTACAGCGCGTCGGCCGCCGCGGCCTTGGTTGCCCTGCCGCCGGTCAGCCATGCCTTGACCACCTTGGCCCGGTCGGTGTCCGGCAGGGCGAGCGGGTCGAGCGGCGGGTCCTGCGCGGTGGCGGCGCGGGCCATGGGGGCGAGGGTCAGGGGGGTGGCCGCGACGGCCGCAGTGGCGGCCAGGGTGGCGATGAGCCGTCTCCGACTCCAGAAAATCGTCTGCATAAGGGATTTACCTCATGGTCGGTCGGACGAGCAGGGGCTAGCAATGGACAGGACCCATAAGAACGTGCGTTCAGCAGGAAATCAATCGTCGCGCAAACGATTCGGACCGTCGGAAAATGGGTGTTTCTCCGGGAATCTCCGCACGGAATCATCGCCCCCCGAAGGAAACGTGTGACTCGTCACATTGCCCTGCAACTGGCCTGTTTCTCATGGCAGTTAAGGTCTGGACAGCAGTAGGTGATCAGTGATGGCATGGTCGGGCCGACGAGTGCACGAGGCGCGATCCGGGGTGTCTGTCCCCGCCAGCGGAATTCACGGACCGGTTCCGCACATCCGGGTCCGCCACCCGCGTAACGGCCATCGATTTGATTACACAAGGCTCCGCTTCGGGCACCATGCACGGCAGGAATCATTCGAATTGAGGAGTGTGAGAGGTGTGAGGGAAATACCCGCTGTTCTCGCGGCACGTCCGCGCCGGAGAAGATGGATCGGACGCGCACTGATGGCGGCGGGCGCCAGTGCGCTGGCGTGGACCGCCGTGCTGACCGCAGGCGCCCCTGGCGACTCCCCGGGCGCGACCGTCGCGGGGGACTCCCCCGGCGCGGCCGTGAACGTCGCGGAGGAGGCGCCGGGTTATGCGGTCGAGGACTTCGCCTATCCGGGGGCGGACACGATCCTCGCCGAGCAGAACATCCTCCTCCAGCGCGGCGACGGCCACATCACGCTCGCCGACTGCGCGGGCGGCACCGGTCTCATCCAGATCCTGGCCCGGGAGCACGCCGACCCGATCTGCTTCCGGGTGATCGGCAACGAGGGCTGGCTGACCCTGGAGATCCCCTCGGTCTATGCCGTCAGGGGCAACGACTACGACACCCAGGTCGACATGACGGTGGGTGCCGAGGAGAAGTCCTACGACATCGGCAACAACACCTGGACCGCCGTCGGCGAGAGCGCGGACGAGCAGGGCCGTGAGCATCTGCTCGTGGAGATCAGGAGCACCAAGTAGGCCCGCGCAGGGCCGCGGGAACGTTGTCACCCGGACTCCGGCGAACAGCCGGTCGAGACTCCAACGGGGAGCCCCCTTTGACCCGACACTCCAGACCCGTCCTCACGGCCGCTGCCCTGGCCACCGCCCTCCTGACCGGATCCCTCGCGCTCGCGGCCCCGTCCGCCACCGCCGTGACCGGCCCCGCGTCCGGCGCCTCCGACACCACCCACGCGTACACCGCCCGGATCGTCGTCGGCGCGCACGACCGGGGCTGCTCGGGCGTCCTGGTCGCCCCCGAGTGGGTGCTGACCGCCGCCAGTTGCTTCGCCGCCGACCCGGCTGTGAGCCTCGTGGTGCCCGCGGGCAAGCCCGCCCTGCGCACCACGGCCACCATCGGCCGCACCGACCTCACGACCACGCAGGGCGCGGTCCGTGACATCGTCGAACTGGTCCCCCGCGCCGACCGCGACGCGGTCCTTGCCCGGCTGAGCCGACCGGTCACCGATGTCACCCCGATCGCCCTGTCCGGCGCCGCGCCCACCACCGGTGAGCAGCTGACGCTCGCCGGGTACGGCCGCAGCGCGACCGAGTGGGCGCCGCTGACCCTGCGCACCGGCACGTTCACGGTGGACGCGGCCACCGCCACCACCGCCACGGTCACCGGTCAGGACGGCGTCGCCGCGTGCATGGGCGACACCGGTGGCCCGCTGGTGCGTACCGTGGGCGACACCCGTCAGCTCGCGGCCCTGGTCAGCCAGTCCTACCAGGGCGGCTGCTTCGGCATCGACGCGACCGAGACCCGTACGGCCGGTGTCACCACCCGGGTCGACGACCTGGCGTCCTGGGTGAGTACGGCGGTCGCCGCCCCGCGCGTCACGGACTTCAACTGCGACGGCACCGCGGACGTGGCCGTCGCCGACCCCGCGGCCACCGTGGGCGGCGACGCCGGAGCCGGTCTGGTCCGGGTGGTGTACGGCGGCGGCAAGGGCACCGCCGAACTGAACCAGGACCTGGACTGGGTGCCGGGCGGCGCCGAGGCGGGCGACGGGTTCGGTACGGCCCTGGCGACCGTCGACCACGATCAGGACGGCTGCACGGACGTGGTGGTCGGCACGCCGGGCGACGACCTGGGCACCGCCACCGACGCCGGGATGGTCGACATCCTCTACGGAGCGCCCGGGGGCCTGGGAACCGGCGCCACGAAGGCCGCCCACTTCGAGCAGGGGTCGGGAACCGGCAGCCTGGCCGCTTCCGCCTCCGAGACCGGCGACCGGATGGGCCACGCCCTGGCCGCCGGGACCACCGCCGCCGGTGAGCCGTTCGTGGCGATGGGGGTGCCGGGCGAGTCCCTGGGCACCGTCGCCAGGGCGGGCGGGGTGTTCTATCTGCACGGCGGCACCAACATCGCCGTCAACCAGGAGGCCACCGGCGTCTCCGGCGCCGCCGAGACCGACGACGCGTTCGGCAGCTCGCTCGCGGCCGACGGCCTGCACCTGGCTGTCGGCGTCCCCGGTGAGACGGTCGGGACGGACGCGGACGCCGGCATGGTGTCGGTCTTCTCCCACCAGCTCAACGCGGAGGGGCGGCCCACCCCCCGGTTCGGGATGGAGCAGGACCTGGACGCCGTCTCCGGCGCGGCCGAGGCCGGTGACCTGTTCGGCCAGTCGCTGGCCATGGTCGCCCACCGGCCCTCGGCGACGGCGGCCACGGAGTCGATTCTCGCGGTCGGCTCGCCCGGCGAGACCCTGGCCGTCGACGCCGTGGACAAGGCCGAGACCGGCTGGGTGCTGACCTTCCGGATCACCGCGGCGGGCACCTTCAGCCAGCTCGACAGCTACTCCTCGGGCACCGGCGACGACGACGTGTCCGGCACCTCCGAGGCCGGTGACCACTTCGGGCAGTATCTGACCGCCGTGAACACCGCGCCGGGCGCGGTGAGCACCCCGGCGACGCTGCGGCTGGCCGTCGGCATCCCGGGCGAGGCCATCGGCACCACGGCGGGCGCGGGCGCGATCAGCACCTTCTCCCTGCTGGACCCGGTGCCGGGCGCCAGCGACCGGTGGCTGGAGGCGGGTGACGGGGACGGCGTCCCGGGTGTCCCGGGCGCCAACCAGCGGCTGGGCAGCAGCATCCACTACACCGGCACGCACCTGTACGTGGGGATGCCCGACGGCCCGAGCGCCACAGGCGCCCTGCACGCCCTCCCGCTGTCCAACACGGTCGCGGGCGGCACGGTGGCCCCGGTGACCACGTACCAGCCTGGCCAGGGCGGGCTGCCCGCCACCGGGGACCGATTCGGCCACGCGGCCCGGTAATCCCTCCTTCCGTCCGGCCCCGGGAGGGCCCCGGCCGGGCCGGCCGCGCGTCCCGTGTCGCGGCCGGCCCGGTCTCGTGCCCGTGCGCCGGTTCGCACCAGCCGATCACTGAGCGAAGGAGCATCACGTGTCTCACCACACCTGGCGAAGACTCGTCGTCGCGATGTCCGCGGCGACCGCCCTGTGCCTCACCGTCGCCGGCGGCCCCGCCGCCGCGTCGGTGCCGGGCGGCGACGCCCGCCCCGCAGAGCAGGCCGCCCGCCCGCTGCCCGTGCCGCCTCCCGGCAACGACGGCGTGGGCCAGGCCGCGTTGCAGGTCACCGAGGACTGCGCACCCGCCTCGGCACAGGTGCGCGCCACTGTGAAGTCGGCGGCCACGGAGTGCATCACGGTGACGGAGGAACCCGTCCCGGACCGCACCCGGGTCACCACCACCGAGGTACAGACCACCGCGCTCGCCGACGGCACCGCGGCGGCGGAAGATCCCGGGACATACGACCCCGGGGTCTGGGACCCGGACCCCGCGGAGCCCCCCGTTGCCGCGTCGTGCGCCATCAACCAGGAGGAATCGTCCTATGTCTGGACCCGGACGGGCGGCCTGTGCGGCAAGATCCAGGTGACGTACACGCTCTACGACACGAACGGGCGGCCCGTCGGCACCGGTCTCATCGACGTCTCGACGCACCTGCGGACGGCGTGGGACAGCACCAAGCTGGGGGAGGAGATCCAGGCCACGGTCACCGATATGTCCGGCCAGGTCACGGCGTTGAACATCAGATTCCGGACCGACTGCACCAGCTCCTGCCTCCCCACCCTGACCGCCCCCTGGTACGGGAACACCGCACTCGCCAAGGGCCAGTCGAAGTCCGGAGAGGTCACCTACAGCGTCAACATCCCCACCGGGGCGACCCGGTCCGAATTCCGGACGGGCTACACGATGTACGTCACCACGGCGGGCGCCACACCCCTGGACGCCTCCGCGACCTGGTCGTCCCCCGAGGATGTGCCGATCAGGTGCGACTCGGAGATGCCGACCACCTCCGGCTGCGTCATCCCCGAACCGGACGACACGGACGCGCCGATCCTGGAGTACTCGCTGTCCAGCGCGAACCACGGTCAGGCGTCCGCGACCTATGAGCTGGGCCTGAGAATGCGCGGCAGCAGTCTGTTCCACGGCGAGAACAAGTCCAATGCCGACGCGAACCGGACCAACACCTGCGGTTCCGCCAAATTCACCAACCTCTTTCCCGGCGCGACCGGCGCGGACTCCTGCGACGAGTTCCCGTTCGCCGGAACGCAGGAGGGGGGAACCGATGGTCTGCTGTGTGCCGAGATCACCCCGACTCTGGTGAACGGCCACTGGACGACCCCGGCCACCGACCCGAACAAGCCGGTCACCAATCAGCCCTGCATCCAGTCCCATATGCCCTTGTACAACAACAAGTCCGCAGGTGGCGTCTACGGCAACTTCAAGAAGTTCAACCGCATCATCCAGGGCGATGCCTTCTGGATGGCCATCGTTCCCTGACCAAGGGCGCGGGAAAGCAGGAAAGCAGAATGGGAGAGTTGCGCACCGTGCCGTCCTTCGACTGGGTCCGCGGCGAATCGTGGAACGTCACCTTCACCCGCGGCATCACCCCCGACGACGTACTCAGCCGCTACGGCGCGGTCCCGCGAGACGCCCGGGTGATGCCCTTGCGGGAGGCGCTCCGCCTCGGTCACGACAGTTACGGGGCCGGAACCCCGAAGTCGGTGCTGCGGGTCGGCATGGTGGGCGACTGGTCGTTCTGCTACGAGGAGTGGGGCGTCCTGGGCTGCGCGCCCCGGGTGCTGTCGGCGCTCTCCCGGGACGGCGAGACCTTCGCCGTGCACACCGACGCGAACGCCCTGGACGCTTTCGCGCACTGGCGCGACGGCCGGTGCGCCGAGAGCGTCGAACTGGACGCGGCCAGGGCGATCCGGAGGGTCGGCGACCGCACGGGCGCCGTCCCGGACGACGCCATGGTTGGCGGACCTCTGCCGACCGTGCTGCTGGCGGAGCCCCGTACGGAGCGGAAGCCGTAGGGACGGCCTGTATATAGGGGAGACCCGTGCACCAGAGGGACTCCCGTACACCCGTGGGGGCAGCGTTGCGTCGCTGCCCCCACACGCCTTCCCAATCTGTGATATGCGTCACCCCCTCCCCCCGGCCGCCCCGCCCCGCTCCCCCACCGGCCCCACCCCCACCACCCGCCCTGCCCGCTCCGGCCCGCGGCACCCCCAGCAGGTCAGCGCGTCGATGGGGGGCGATGTGTGTGTCCGGTGGGATTTATGGGGGGTTCTGACGGGCCGCCAAGGGTCCGTCAAAAGGGTGGTGAAGAGGCTGTGTTGATATGAGGTTTAGACCTCGAACAGAGACTCTGGGGAGCACTTGTGCGGTGGTAGAGTTCCGGCGTCCGCGACCTTGATCCACTCGGGTCAGGCGCCATTTTGAAGTCGGCCGGCTTGCCGTGCAGAGCGGCCACCTGTGGCCACGCAGTTCCTGGGGGATGGCTGCGGATCATCGCGAGGTGAGTCGGGCCTATGTCTGCTGCCACGCGCCGGGAAAGGTTTCCATGATTCGAGACGTGCTCATATGGTGCCTGGCTGCGGTTGCGGCGATAGCCGTGGCCGCAGTCGTCGTACTGGTGGTACGCAACAGAGCGCTGGGAGTGAAGAGGGGGCAGCTGGAGGGCGCGCTGACCCAGCTTCACGGGGAGTCCGAGGCCGAGGCGCACAAGCTGCGGGCCGAGGTGTACAAGCTCCGGCAGGAGCAGGACGACGTCATCCGCGAGGCCGAGCGGTCCGCCGAGGACCGTACCAAGGCGGTGCTCAAGGGCGCGGCCCGTTTCCTTCAGAGCCTCGCCGCCGAGCAGACGACCGTGCTCGATGACATCCAGCGCAAGTACGGCGGGCACTCGGTGCTGACCGACCTGCTGGATGTGCACCACGCCAACGCGCAGATGGCCCGCAAGGCCCAGGGCATCGCCGTGATGTGCGGGGCGCCCATCGGGCGCCGGCCCCGGCCCGCGAGTGTGTACGACGTGGTACGCAGCGCGCAGGGGCAGATCCGCAACTTCCAGCGGGTCGAGATCATGCAGCACAGCGGGATCGCGCTGAAGGCCGCCGCGGTCGCGCCGGTCGCGCTCACCGTCGCCGAACTGCTCGACAACGCGGCGAGCTTCTCGCAGCAGGACGCGCCGATCGAGGTGACGTTCCAGCGGGTGCAGAACAGTGTGTGCATCGTGATCGACGACGCCGGTGTCGGTATGAACGACGAGGACCGGCAGATGGCCTCCGCGCTGCTCGCGGGTGCCGACATGCCCCGGCTCTCGCAGCTCGGCAACCAGCCCAAGTTCGGCTTCCCCGTGATCGGGCTGCTCGCCCGACAGCACGGATTCAATGTCGATGTCACCGGTGTCTCCCGGTACGGCGGTGTCCGGGCCGTCGTCCGCCTGCCCGAGGAGCTGTGGACCATGGAGGAGACAGTCCCGCCGGCCGGCCACAGCGACAACTTCGGCGAGGCCCCCGTCAGCAGCATCCGGCCGCACGCGGACGGTGTGCCGCGGATCGGCGGGCGTACCGCCCACGGGCTGCCCAAGCGGGGGGCGCGCAAGGCGCCGATCGCCGGGTTCGGCGGCGGCGACACCGACAACGGTGGTGGCGAGCCGCAGGCGCCGCGGCGCGGGCTGTCCGGCCGCGGTCTGGGTGCGCTTCAGCGCGGCACGATGTCCGGCCGCGACCTTTCCGCTCCATCGCCCGAAGGGTCCGAAGACGTATGACCACTGACCTGTCGTGGATGGTCAAGGACATCGTGGACAACGTGCCGCGGGCGCGGCACGCCGTGGTGCTCTCGGCCGACGGTCTTCCGCGGGGAGCCACCGACGGGCTGACCGAGCGCGATGTGCGGGCCGTGTCCGCGGCCATGGCCGGGATGCAGTCGCTCAGCCGGGCGGTGGCCGGCTTCGCCGGTCCCTCGGACCAGGTGCGCTGGAACCAGACCATCGTGGAGTTCGCGCATGGCTGGATCTTTTTGATCGCGGCCGGTGACGGGGCCTATCTCGCCGCCGCCGCCGAGCCCGATGTCGACATCGAGCAGATCTCGTACCGGATGAACCGGCTGGTCGCGCGGCTCGGGGACAGTCTCACCTCGGCGCCTCGGGTCAATCCCGGGGAGCTGGGGCAGGGGGACGGCACCGACGCGGCGTTCCGGGAGGGCGCCGGTGGTCCGGCGTTCGTGATTCCGGAGCTGGACAAGGCGATCGCCGAGGTGCGGGGCGCGCGGCACGCCGTACTGCTGGGGATCAACGGGCTGCCCCGGGGCGCGTCCTCGGGGATGGGCAAGGACCTCGCCGACCGGATCGCGGCGGCGATGATGGGCCTGCACGCCTACAGCCGGGCCACCTCGCCGTTCACGGGCGGCCGGGAGGAGCCCGAGTGGCGGCAGACGATCATCGAGTTCCAGCACGGCTGGGTCTTTCTGATCGCGGCGGGAGCCGGGGCCTATCTGGCCGCCGCCGCCGAGCACGACTGCGATATCGAGGAGTTCACCACCCGTCTTCAGGATGTGGTGCCCGCGCTGAGCGGGACGCCGCGGGGAGGGCCGTTCAGCGATGCATGACGATCCGGACCAGGAAATCGAGCTGACGTCCGATTTGGTCCCACTGTTCGTGATCACCCAGGGACGGTCCCTGCCGCCGGAGCACGAGTACTCGCACACCACGCTCGTGACCGCGAAGGAAGGGGCACCGGCCGCGGCCCGCACGCTCTCCCCGGAGGCTCGGCTGGTCATGGACCTGGTCGCCAACGGGTTCCTGTCGGTCGCCGAGGTGTCCGGGCACACCCGGCTGCCGCTGGGGATCGTACGGATCCTGCTGGCCCAGATGGACGACAGCGGCCTCATCGTCGTCCGGCCGCCCATACCGCGGGCCGAGCGACCCGACCGCGAACTGCTCAGCGCTGTCATCAGCGGACTCCAGACGAAATTCGGAGCCTGACCCGTGTCCGTGTATCTGGAACCAGATGTCTCCCACGCCGTGAAGATCCTGATCGTGGGTCACTTCGGCGTGGGCAAGACCACCTGCATCGGCAGCATCTCCGAGATCCCGCCGTTGCAGACCGAGGAAGAGATCACCGAGGCCAGTGTCGGCGTCGACGACCTGTCGGGCACGCCGGACAAGAAGACCACCACCGTGGCGATGGACTTCGGCCGGCTGACCCTGAGCGACCAGCTGGTCCTCTATCTCTTCGGCACGCCGGGACAAGAGCGCTTCAAGGAGATGTGGGAGGAGTTGTCGCGGGGGGCCCTCGGCGCCCTGGTGCTGGTCGACCCGGAGCGGCTGGACGAGAGCTTCGCGGTGCTGGACCTGGTCGAGCAGTTCGGGCTGACGTACGCCATCGGCGTCAACCAGTTCGACGGCACCCCCGACTACCCGTACGAGGAAGTGCGCGAGGCACTGAACCTCTCCCGTGAGACCCCCATCGTGCACTGCGACGTGCGCGATGAGCAGTCGTCGGCCCAGGCGCTCATCGCGCTGGTGAAACACCTCATGTCCATCCTCGGCTAGGAGCCAGGCATGCAGCACCACCACGACATACCGCCCGGTTGCCCCGCGCACGCGACCCACCGGCTGTACGGCCCGGAGTTCGGTGCCGACCCGGAGGGGCACTACGCCCATCTGCGCTCGCTCGGCCCGAGCGCCCAGGTCGACATCGCCCCGGACGTCCAGGTCGAGCTGGTCACCGGGTACGACGACGCGCTGTCCATCCTCCAGCACCCGGAGCTGTTCGTCCGGGACTCGCGACGCTGGACCGCGCTGCGGGAGGGCCGGGTGCCGCAGGACAGCCCGGCGCTGCCGATGATGGGCTACCGGCCCAACGCCCTGTTCGCGGACGGGGCGGCGCACGCCCGGCTGCGGCAGGCGGTGACCGACTCGCTGGCCACCGTCAACGAACTCCAGCTGGCCCGGCAGGTGCAGCAGTCCGCCGACTATCTGATCAGCGTGTTCAGCTCGCGTGGGCAGGCCGAGCTGATGGCGGACTACGCGCAGCCGCTGCCGCTGCTGGTGTTCAGCGATCTGTTCGGCTGCACCCGGGAGATCGGTGACCGGGTGATCGTCGGCACCTCCGGGATCTTCGAGGGGACCCCGGGCGCCGATGAGGTGCTGGGCGGTGCGCTCGCCGAGCTGATCGCGCTCAAGCGGCGGCACCCGGGTCCGGACCTGACGACCCGGCTGATGCTGCACCCGGCGGGGCTGTCCGACGAGGAGGTGCTGCACCAGCTGGTGACCCTGCTGTCGGGCGGCACCGCCCCGACGTCGGCGACCATCGGGACCAGCACCGCGCTGTATCTCGGCGAGGAGTGGCAGGTCGGGCTGCCGGTGGAGGACGCGGTCGCCAAGACGCTGTGGAACTACGCGCCGATCGCGAACTACGCGGCCCACTACCCGGTCCAGGACGTGGAGCTGGGCGGGCGGATCCTGCGGGAGAACGACCCGGTGCTGGTCTCCTTCGCGGCGGCCAACACCGACCCCAAGCTGAGCGAGCACCGTGAGCAGCTCAGCGGGAAGGCGCATCTGGCGTTCGGCGCCGGGCCGCACGCGTGCCCGGCCAAGGACCCGGCGTTCATGATCGCGGTGAAGGCGGTGGAGACCCTCTCCAACCGGCTGCCCGATGTCGAGATGCGGGTCGCGTTCAAGGAGCTGGCCTGGGTGCCGGCGCCGTGGAGCCGCTCGCTGGTGACGCTTCCGGTGCGGTTCAGCCCGCGCACGCTCCAGTCGGCGGCGCGGTCCGCGGCGCGGCCGGCGACGGGTTCGGCGCCGCAGTCGGCGCAGTCGGGGGACTTCCGTTCGGCGCCCGCGGCCCCGCGTCAGGGTGCCGCGCAGTCCAAGCAGGGCATGTTCAGCCGCTTCCTCGCGTGGACCAGGGGAGAGTGACGCAGGTAACCATATAAACGCACCGTGTTATTGGATGCTTCAAACAGCGCCCGGGTATGGATGACGGCTGTGCTCAGAAAGGGGCCGTCATCGTGAGGACCGTCACGACTCCGTCGTCCGATCGCAGAGCCACCGTCTCCCTCTTCACCCGACTACGTTCGGCACAGGGCCAGGAGGATCCCTTCCCTATATATGCCGAACTGCGTTCGATGGGAGCAGTCGCGCCCGCACCCTGGGGCGGACTACTGGTGACCAGTTTCGATCTGTGCGACCAGATATTGCGCAGCCCCGCCTGGCTGGAGCCCGACAAGCGCTGGCGGGAGAAACAGGGGCCGCGCACCCGTTGGAGCGCGCCTTCGTCGCGTGAGATCAGCAGTACTCTGCCCGCACTCAACCCTCCGGACCACACCCGGGTCCGCCAGGCCGCCGGAACCTTTGACCGGGGCACGATCCAGGGGCTGGGCCCGATGGTCGCCGAGGTGACCGACCGGCTCCTGGATTCCCTGGTGGAGCGGCTGCGCGACGGCGGCGAGGCCGACTTCGCCGCCCTCGTCGGGGAGGAACTCCCCGTCGCCACCATCGGGAACTGGCTCGCGCTGCCCGAGGCCGACTGGCCCCGGCTGCGCGAGCTGACCCATGACCAGGTCTATACCCAGGAACTGCTGCCCACGGCGAGCCAGCTGGCCCGGTCCGACGCGGCGATGGCCGAGCTGCGGACCTATTTCCTGGACCTGGTCCGCGAACGCCGCACCCGACTCGGGGACGACCCCGTGTCCCGGTGGATCGCCAAATGGGACGCCATGGAGCCCGACCAGGAGAAGGCCGATGAAGGGGTCTACTTCCTGGCCCTGTTCATGCTGCTGGCCGCTCTGGAGACCACCGCCACCCTTTTGTCGACCATGACCCTGCGGCTCGTCGAGGACCCCGGGCGGTGGGAGCGGCTCGCCGATGAACCCGATCTCGCGCCCGCGTTCATCGAGGAGAGCCTCCGCTACGACCCGCCCACCCATGTGATCAGCCGGGTCGCCGCCGATGACCGGGTCCTTGAGGGCCTGGAGGTGCACCGGGACCAGATGGTGCACCTGATGGTGGGCGCCGCCCACCACGACGCCGAACGGCACCCGGACCCCGAGCGGTTCGACTTCCACCGCAAGCCCGCCCATCTGGCGTTCAGCGCCGGTATCCACTACTGCCTCGGGGCGCCGCTCGCGCGTCTGGAGGCCGAGACCCTGCTCCGCCGGCTGGTCACCCGGCTGCCCCGCCTGACCCTGGTGCGCCGTCCGACGATGGCGCCGCGCCGCGTGGTGTTCAGGCGGCTGATGAATCTGGACGTCGCACTGGCATGAACTGGACACCAACGCTCACCGCACCACCCGGTACCGTGCCCGCCGCGCAACCGGTCGGCATCGAGGAGGACGGCCCCGTACTCCGGGTCCGGCTCAACCCGGCCGCCGGGACGGACGACTCCCTCGGCATCGCCGCGCTCGACGCCCTGACCGCGCTCCTCGACGGCCTGCACGAACGCCCGGACATCCGGGTGCTGGTGCTGTCGTCCTCGGGCGAGGACTTCTGTCTCGGCGCCGACCGGCACGAGTACGAGGGCGCCCTCGCCGGTGACCCCAGCGGGGCGGCGCTGCGGCGGGTCGCCGACAAGGCGCACCGGCTGTGCCAGGCCCTGGAGAACACCCACGTCGTCACCATCGCCCGGCTGCACGGCAAGGTGATCGGCGCCGGGCTGGCGCTCGCGTCGTACTGCGATCTGCGCGCGGGCGCGGACACCTGCCGGTTCCGGATGCCGGAGGTCGGCATCGGGCTGCCGCCGGCCTGGGGCGGGGCGATGGGCCGGCTGGTCGCGGAGGCGGGCGCGTCCCGTATCCGCGAACTCATGCTGACCTGCGACCCGTTCGACGCGGCCACGGCCGAACGGCTGGGCCTGCTCCACCGGGTGGCCCCGCTCGACCGCCTGGACGACACCGTCGCCGCCTGGACGAGACCGCTGCTCCGGCGCTCACCGGAGGCCCTGGTCCTCACCAAGCGCATGCTCACCGGCTTCGCCCGCGCCGCCCGCACGGCGGACGTGGGAATGCTCGACGCGCATCTGCTGACGTCGATCCTGGCACCGGGGCGGGGGGTGTCGTAGGGGTAGGCAAGGGAGGGCGCCGTCGGGTCGATGCCCGGCGGCGCCTTTGTCGCGTCCCGGGGGGGGGGGTCGGGGGCGTGACCCCGGGTCAGCCGGGATCGGAGCGAGCCGGTCGGGGCTTCGTGAACCGGACGGGCGCCCGGAAACGGGCCCTGCGGGCGGCGCGGCGGAAGGTCGTCAGGACCGCCGGGCCGGCCAGCAGGATCGCCACGAAGTTGGTGACCGCCCGGCCGGTGTCCCAGCCGAGGGACGTGGCGAGGTCGAAGGCGACGTACCGCTGCCACTGCTCGGTGAACGGCAGTCCGGGCAGATAGGCGATCGAGCTGGCCGGATCCACGGAGAACGGCCAGAAGGAGAGATTGAGCAGAAAGCCGTACAGATAGCCGGAGAGCGAGCCGTACACCGCGAGCATCGCCACCTCCGCGCGGCCCCTCGCCCGGGGCAGGAACCCGGCGAGCATCCCCACGAACGCGCAGCCGAACATCTGGTACGGCATCCAGGGCCCGACCCCGCCCGTGATCAGCGCGGACGCGAAGAGGGAGGTGCAGCCGAGGGTGAACCCGAAGCCGGGGCCGTAGACGCGTCCGGCGAGGACCAGCACGAAGAAGACGGTCTCGATGCCGGCCGTACCGGCGCCCAGGGGCCGCAGGGCGGCGTTCACGGCGGACAGCACACCCAGCATGGCCAGGGCCTTGGAGTCGATGCCGCCCTCGGCGATCTCGGAGAGGACCACGCACAGGACGAGGATCAGGAGCACGCCGAAGATCAGCGGGGGCGTGGAGTGCGAGCCGAAGGTGCCGGGGGCGACGACGAAGGGCCAGAAGAAGGCGACGACCCCCAGGAAGGCGGCGAGGGCCATGACGACACCGACGCGGGGGGTGAGGCGGATGGCGGGGTTGCGGGGGTGGTTCAGGGCGTGGCGCGGGGGGTTGTCCTTGGCGGAGGATGCGGGGTCGTCCCTGGCGGAGGACACGGCGTCGTCCTCGGCGGAGGACATGGCGTTGTCCTTGGCGGAGGACATGGCGTCGTCCTCGGCGGAGTTCATGGGCGGGCCTCCGTTTCGCGGGTCACCTGGGTGACCGTGAGGTACGGCAGGGGCGCCAGGATCTTCGCGGTCTGCGGGGCGAACACCGGGGAGGCGACGATGACCTCGGCCGTCGGGCCGTCGGCCACCATGTCCCCCTCGGCCAGCACCACCACCCGGTCGGCGGCGCGGGCCGCGAACTCCACGTCGTGGGTGGAGATCACCACCGAGGCGCCGTCCGCCGCGAGGGTGTCGACGATGCCGATGAGCGCGGACTTGGCCCGGTAGTCCAGACCCCGGGTCGGCTCGTCCAGGAGCAGGACCCGGGGCGCGGCGGAGAGCTGGATGGCGAGGACGAGGGAGAGCTTCTGGCCCTCCGAGAGATCGCGGGGGTGGACGGTGTCCGGGATGCCGGGCGCGAGGCGGTCGAGGATCTCGCGGGCGCGGCGGCCGGTGGAACCGGACTCCGCGTCGGCCTGGTCGAGTTCCTGCCGGACGCTCTCCAGGTAGAGGAGGTCGGCGGGGGTCTGCGGAACCAGTCCGACGAGGGTGCGGGCGCGGGCGGCGGGGACGGTGTGCGGATCGGCGGCCTCCGCCTTGCGGCCCTTGCCGCCCCTACCGTCCTTGCCTTCTTGGTCGTCGGTGACCTCGACACGGCCCGCGTCGCGCCGCCCCGAGCCCTGGAGCGCCCACAGCAGTGAGGACTTGCCGGAGCCGTTGCGGCCCATCAGGGCGGTGACCTCGCCCGCGGACAGGTCCAGGTCCACTTCACGGACGGCGGGGACACCCCGGTACGTGACGGTGACGCCGCGGGCCGTCAGCAGCCGGGGCCGGTCGGCGGGCGGGGCGGGGCGTACGGGGCCGGGGGTGCGGTCGGCCAGCCGCGACCGCAGGGGTGCCGCGGCGCGGCGGGCGTCGCGCACGGACAGGGGCAGCGGGGACCAGCCCGCCGCGCGGCCCAGTTCGACGATCGGCGGCGCGATGGCGGAGGTGCGCAGGATCTCGGGGGCGGGGCCGCTACGGATGTGGCCGTCGCCGGGGAGATGGATGACCCGGTCCGCGTACTGCACCACCCGCTCCAGCCGGTGCTCGGCCATCAGGACGGTGACACCGAGGTCGTGCACGAGCCGGGTGACGGCGGCCAGCACCTCCTCGGCGGCCGTCGGGTCCAGCGCGGAGGTGGGTTCGTCCAGGACCAGGACGCGGGGGTGGGCGGTGAGGACCGAGCCGATGGCCACGCGCTGCTGCTGGCCGCCGGAGAGTTCGTACAGGGCGCGGTGGCGCAGATCGGCGAGGCCCAGCAGATCGAGGGTCTCCTCGACCCGTTTGCGCATGACGGCCGGGGGGATCGCCAGTTGCTCCATCGCGTAGGCGAGTTCCTCCTCCACGGTGTCGGTGACGAAGCCGTCGGCCGGGTCCTGGCCGACCACGCCCACCACGTCGGCGAGTTCGCGCGGCGGGTGTTCAGCGGTGTCCCGGCCATCGACGGTGACCCTGCCGTGCAGGGTCCCGCCGGTGAAGTGCGGGACGAGCCCGTTGACCGCGCCGAGCAGGGTGGACTTGCCGGTCCCGGTGTGCCCGACGACCAGAGCGAGTTCGCCCTCCTCGACGGTGAGGTCCACGTCCCGCAGGGCGGGTTCGGGGGCACCGTCGTACTGGATGGTGACCTGATCGAAGATGATCACGGGCGATCGGCTTCCTGGGGGTTGCGGCGCGGGGGGTTGCCGGTCCGGGGGCGGGGGTGGCGGGCACTGGAGTCGGGGCCGCCCGGCATCGGACCACCCGGCATCGGACCACCCGGCATCGGACCACCCGGCATCGGGACCTCGCCCGTGGGGGCGTCGGTCCCGCGAGACCTGGGCTCATGGCCGTCGGACTCGTGGCCGTAGGGCTCATGGCCGTCGGACTCGTGGTCGCCGGGCTTCCGGTCACCGTCTCTCGGGTCGCCACCCCCGGGGGCAACGACCGGGTGGCCATCGGGCCCAGGTGCAGCGGGCCCAGGCGCAGCGGGCCGCGGGACACCGGCCTCCGGGTCGGCGGCCGGGCGGGCGTCGGCCCCGCGCCGCCCGGACCGCCGGCCTCCGGGCTTCGGGACACCGGCCCCACCAGCCCCGGGCCTGCGGTCACCGCCCCTCCCGTCCTCACCCCCGCCCACCGGCCCCGGCGGGGGCGCCGCGAAGCCCGCCGTGCCCGCGAGGAGGATCGCCAGGGTCGGGACGAGGGGGAGTTCGGGCCAGCTGAGGGGGTAGTACGTGGGGTTGAGCTGGGCGGGGTCGTAGCCGAGGCTGGTCAGGAGGAGGACGGCCGCCAGGATGCCGCTGGCCGCGACGGTCCACTCGGGGAGCCGCCAGGGGTCGGGGCGGTACGTGGTGCGGGTGACCCGGCGTCCGCCGAGCCGCAGGCCCGCCACGCACAGCAGCGCGCCCGCGCCCATCGCGGGCAGGCCCAGGAAGGCGGGCGCGGTCGCGTCCAGCAGCCCGTACGCCCCGGCGCACAGCCCGCACATGCCGAGCAACAGCAGCGCGCCGGTCAGCCGCCGGGAGCGGCGGGTCGCGGTGCCCGCCCGGCCGTAGCCGCGCGAGTCCATGGCGGCGGCCAGCCGCAGGGAGCGTTCCAGGGCGTCCTCCAGGACCGGCACGACGATGCCGCGCAGCGCCCGCAGCCCCTGTGTGCGTCCGGCGCGCAGCTTGCGGGCGCGGGCAACGCGCTGCACGCTCTGCACGAGTTGCGGCGCGACGCTGATGGCGACGGTGACGGCCACGCCGAGTTCGTACAGGGCGCCCGGCAGCACCCGCAGGGCCCGTTTGGGGTTGGCGAGGGTGTTGGCGGCGCCGATGCAGCACAGCATGCAGGCCAGCCGCAGCCCCTCGGTCGCCGCCGACAGCAGCGCCTCCAGGGAGACCGGGCCGCCGAGTTCGATGCCCGCGTACCAGTCGGGCGTGGGGATGCGCGGCAGGGCGAACAGGAAGTGGTCGGTGGGGTGGACGCCGGTCGCGAAGACCGCCCGGAAGACGACCCGGATCGCCACGACCGTGAGCGCGAGGTAGAGGTAGTACTTGAAGCCACGCGCCCAGGGCGCCTCGGTGCGCCGCGCGGAGACGACGTAGCCGAGGACGGCGAGGACCAGGAACAGCAGCAGCGGGTTGTTGGTGCGGCTGGCGGCGGTGGCCAGGGCGAGCGCCCAGATCCACCAGGCCACCGGGTGCAGGATGCGCGGCAGACGGCGCCCGCGCGGGTCCGGGAGGGCAGGGAGGGGACCGGACCCGGTCGCGGGCGCCGCCGGGTTCGTAGGGTTCGTGCTCTCGCCACCGTTCACACGGTTCGTACGGTTCGCACGGGGCACCGCGTTCACTCGGTACGGCGTCGGCGGCGGGCCGCGAACACCGCCGCGCCGCCGACCAGGGCGACCAGGGCGGCGCCGGTGAGCACCGGCGTGAGCGAGCCGGTGTCGTGCGGGGCGTCGGCCGCCGGGGCGGCGTCGACCACGGTGGGACTGGGGCTGGGGGGCGGGGCCGCCACGGCGGGCGGGGTGGTCGCCGGGCTGGTGGAGGCGGTGGGGGTGGGTGACGGGGGTGGTGAGGTGCTCTTCTCCGGCTTCTTCGGGGTGGGTTCCGGCATCGTCGGGGTGGATTCCGGCTTTGTCGGGCTGGGCTTCGGGGGCGCTGTGGTGCGCTGCTCGGGTGCCGGGCCGGTGTCCGCGTCCGGGGGCAGTGGGGGTGCCTTGTCGTCGGCGGCGGGCGGGGCCGCGTTCCCCTGCGGGCTGGTGTTCTTGGCGCGCAGTTGGTCGGGGGTGACGGTCGGGCGGCCCTCGGTGCCCTCGATGTCGGTGCCGCCGAAGACCCACAGGTCGACACTCCCCGGCTTGGGTTCGTAGAGCATGGCGCCGAGTTGGCTGTAGCTCCAGTCGCGCTGCCCCGGGTCGGCGTGCCAGTAGGACCAGTACGCGGAGGCGGGCGGGGTCAGGACGCAGTCGTCCTCGGCGGCGGTCGGGAACTGCTTGCCGTTCTGGTAGCCGCTGTAGCCGATCCGGCAGATGAACGCCGGGCCGTCGTGACCGGTGCCGGTGGTGCGCCAGCCGCCCTGGTTGAGCAGCTCGTAGCCGGTGGTCGGGGTGGTCCCGCAGGAGCGCAGGACGGGGCCGCCCCAGTCGCTGAAGTCGACGGCCAGGACCGCGCCGGAGGTGGTGGTGCACTGGCCCATCGGCTGCGGGTCCGCTGCCGCGGGGGTGGTGGTGGCGGTCAGCGCGGCGGCGGTGAGGGCGGCGGCACCGAGCAGCCGGAGTCGTGGTCGTGGTTGACGTGGGCCTCGGCGTCGGCTCATCGGACACCCCCGGTCCCGGGCCCGGTCCCGGTCCGTCGCCGGGCCACGATCACGACCCGCCAGCCCGCCAGCACCAGCAGCGCGGCGGTCAGCGCCAGCGCCGTGGCCTGTACGCCGGTGGAGGCGAGGCCCCCGCCGCCCCCGCCGCTGCCGCCGTCGGCGCCGAGGCCGCCGCCCCCCGACTCACCCGGCGTGACGATGTCCGGGGTGGTGCCGCCGCTCGGGCTCGGCGTCGGCGTGGGCTGCGGGGAGGTGCCGTCGAGGCTGCGCTCCAGGTGGGCGAAGGAGATCCCGGTCGAGCCGCCCACCGCCTGGGTGGAGGCACGCAGATCGGAGCCGCGCTGGCCCTCCTCGGCCACGTTGAACCCGCCGTCGGCGTTCTGCTGCGAGGCCAGGAACTTCCGCGCGTCGGCGATCTCGTCGGCGTACTTCCCGGCGTCCAGCGACAGGCCCTGGATCGCGAGGGCCGCCGAGTTGACGGAATTGCCGACCGCGCCGGGGAAGCCGCCGTCGTCGTACTGCTGGTCCGCGATCCACTCCAGCGCCCGGTCCACGGCCTCGTCGTCGCCCGCGAGGTCCAGGGTCATGGCGGCCATCGCGGTGGAGTCGACGTCGGAGTCACCGGTGGCGGGGATCAGGCTGGGCCAGGCGCCGCTGTCCTGCTGGAGCCCGGCCAGGTAGGCGAGGGGCCCGGCGGCGGCCTCCTCCTCCCCGGCGCGCAGCTGGGCGATGACGCCGAGAGACTGGGCGAAGACCGAGGGGGCGTAGGTGTAGTTGCCCGGGGCGGCGCAGGAGCGGTCGGGCGCGGTGCTGGCCTTCGTGCAGACGGCGGCGTCCAGGGCGGCGATCAGGTCCTCGCCCGCGAAGTCGCGCGGGTCACGGCCGACGGCCTCGGCGAGCAGCGCGGTCTTGCCGATGGAACCTCCGGCGGCGTACGCGGTGCCGATGCCCATGTAGTCGGTGATGGTGCGGCCCTCGCCGTCGGTGCCCGCGTGGTCGAGGAAGTCGACGACGCCGCGCAGCTTGGCGTTGTTCAGGCCGGTCGCGGCGAGCGCGTAGGCGCCGTCGATGGTCAGCCCGAAGTCGGCGCGGGTGGAACCGGGGCCCGCGGTGTAGTACCGGCCCTGCTGGAGGTTGGCGGCGCTGGTGAGGTAGGCGACGCCCTTGGCCAGGTCCGGCCCGTCGCCCGGCGCGGGCGGGGTCGGCGAGGCGGGCGGGGTCGGCGAGGCCGGTGGGTCGCTGGTGGGCGGGCCGGTGGGCTCCGGCTCCCTGATGGTCAGCTCGGCCAGGCTGGTGCCGGTGCCGGTCAGCACGGCGAGCGAGGTCGGGTAGAGCTGCGGGTCGGTGAGGCCCTCCTCGAAGCCGAAGCCGCCGCTCTCGGTCTGCTCGCGCGACAGCCAGCCCACGGCCGCGTCGGCCCGCCCGGTCTCGCCGAGCACCCGCAGCGCCTGCGCGGCGTACGCGGTGCCGATCACTCCGGCGCTCGGGGAGCCGGTGTAGGCGGGGAAGGCGCCGTCCGCGCGCTGGTTCTCCGTCAGATACGCGAGGGCCCGGGCGACCTCGGCTTCGTGCCCGCCCGCCGTGTGCAGGGCGAGGGCGGCCAGGCCGGTGGTGCCGGCGTCGCCGTCGCAGTACTCCCCGGGGCGGATCAGGACGCTGGTGATGCCGCCGTCCCGGCACTGGAGCTGGGCGAGCCGGTCGACGGTGGCGGCGGGCGGGGTCTCGTCGGCGCGCAGCAGGGCGAGTACGGCGAGGGCCTGGCCGTCGGTGTAGGTGGCGTCCTTGAAGTCGCCCTTGGCGGTGCAGCCGGGGGTGGGGCCGGACTCGGGGCCCGCCGGGCAGACGTTCGCGACGAGGTCGCCGACGAGGTCGTGGCCGCCGAAGTCGTGGGGGTCGCGCTCGGTGATCGCGGCGAGCAGGGCGAGGCGGGCGGCGGCGGTGGCGTCGGGGGCCTGGTCGGCGCCGCCCGGGTAGGCGTGGCCGGTGGCGGTCGCTTCGAGGAAGTCGGTGACCTTGCCGAGGGGGTCGGAGTCGCCCTCGGCGGCGGCGAGGCCGTAGGCGGTCTGGACGGTGAGGAAGTAATTGGCGTCCGTGGCCCCCTCGTCCACGATCCGCTCGCCGTCGGTGAGGCGGCTCCTGAGCCAGGCGGCGGCGCCGTCGGTGTCGATGTCGCCGGGGGCGCCGGTGGGGCCGGTGGTCGGACCGGGGGTGGTGCCGCCTTCCGCGCGGACGTCGTCGGGGCTGAAGGCGGGGCGGCCGGTGCTGCCGCCGACGTCCGTGCCGCCGTACACCCAGGCGTCCACGTCACCGTCGGCGAGCCGACGGTCCATGGCGCCGTACTGGCTGTAGGACCAGTCGTCGTCACCGGGTTTCGCGACCCAGTACGACCAGTAGGCGGTGGCGGGCGGGGTCAGGACGCAGGACTCGCGGTCCGGGGTGGGGTACTGGGTGCCGGAGCCGACCGAGCCGTGGCCGATGCGGCAGATGAAGGCGGGCCCGTCGTGGTCGGTCCCGGCGGTGCTGAACCCGCCCTCGTGGAGCAGCTCGTAGCCGGTGGTGGGGGTGGTGTCGCAGCCGCGTTGCACCGGGCCGCCGAAGGGCCCGAAGTCGACGGCGACGATGGCGCCCTTCGTGGCGGTGCAGTCGTCGAGGGGGTCGGCGATCGCCGGGGAGGAGACGGTGAGGAAGCTCACGCAGGCGGCGAGGAGCGCCAGCACCGCCGTCGTGGCCACCGTCCGGGGCCGGGGCCCGGGTCTGCCACCCGCCCGTCGCTCAGTTCGCTCTCCGGTCCGCACCGCGGCCCCCTCAGTCCCTAGCCATTGCTGTCCGGCACGGACGGGAACGTGGGGAGAGCCCGCACGGCACACGGGGTCGCACCCGTGCCCGGGGAACTGGTCGCACCACGCCGTAGTCCGCGACGGCGTCTGTCGCTCGATCACGCCCCAGGCATTCCGGCTCGCCCGGCGCGAGCCGGGCCTACGGTTGCGGGTCAGCGCCGGAATTCGACCGGCTTCCCCTGGAACTTGTTGCGTATCAGCCGGATTTGAACACGCATCGCACAGAGCGTCAAGGCACCGTGAGGGCGTCGGCAGGGCGCTGACCGGGCTCCGCCAGGGCATTCCCGGCGTTCACGCCAGGGCATTCCCGGCGTTCAGGCACGGGGGACACCGAGGGTTCTGGCACGGGGTGACATAGGCCCTATGGCCAGGGCCGCCCCCCTCGGGTACCGTCCCGCTCTGCCGCGTGGGGGAACCCGGTGCGAATCCGGGGCTGACGCGCAGCGGTGTGGGACGGCGGGAGGCCGTTCCGAGCCCGAATGCCCGGCGGCGATCCATCTCTGGCAGCCCGTTCACGCGTCCCGGACGGCGGCCCGCCCCGCGCTGCCGCGGGCCCGGCCGGCGTCCTCCTTTCCCAGGAGCAGGCCATGTCCCTCACCCTTCCCGGAACCCGGAACCTCGCCGTGCGGCGTGGTCTCCTCACCTCGGTCGCGGCGCTCGGCGCGTTCGCGCTGAGCACCCTGCCCGCGGCGGCGACCGCGACCCCGGCGCAGATCGCGACCTCCAAGACCAACGGTGTCGCCTATCTCAAGACCCTCCAGGCGGCGGACGGTTCGTTCGCCGGGTCGGGGCTGTCCAACGAGTGGGCGTTCAGCGCGTTCGCGGCGGCCGGGACGGCGGCCGTGGACGTGACACCGGGCGCAGACGCCACCAAGAACGCCAGAACGGTCTACCGCGCCCTCCTCTCCACCAGCACCTGGCCGTCCGCCACCCCGGTCGTCACCGACTACGAGCGCGCGACCCTCAACGCCTACGCGGCGGGCATCGACCCGGCGAGGGTCTCCGCGTCCCGCAACCTGATCGCGGACATCTACCGCTACTGGCAGACGGCGGAGCCGGGTTACTTCGGCCCGTCGGCCAACTTCAACGGCACGGTGTTCGCGGCGCTGGCCCTGAACGGCGCGAAGACCCAGTCCGGCCAGGTCCGCGTCCCCCAGTCCCTCCGCGACTCCCTGATCACCCGTATCCGGGCCAACCAGCACAATGACGGCGGCTGGAACTACGGCAAGGCCGAGGGCAACCCGACCCAGCTCGCGGCGGCCGGCGACATCGACATGACCGGCGCGGCGATGGCGGCGCTGTGCGTGTCCGGCGTCCCGAACACGGACCCGGACATCACGCAGGCCAAGGCGTTCCTGAAGAGCAAGCTGGTGGCGAACAGCGGTGCCTTCAACGCCATGTTCGGGGCGAACACCGACTCCAACGGCTGGGCGGTGTCGGGCCTGAACGCCTGCGGCATCAACCCGCAGACCGGTGACTTCCTGACCTCCCTGGGCCGGACACCGGTGGACTTCCTCATCGCCCAGCAGTTCAACCCGGGCGGCGGCTTCAAGTACCTGCCGACCGACACCGCCCCCGCCGCCTACGCGTCGATCGACGGCCTGCGCGCGGTGGCGGGCGGCGGCTTCACCTCTCCCCCGCCGGTCCCGGTGACGTCCGGCGCCCCGCAGTGGGTGGGCCAGAGCACGTTCACCTCCGGTACGGCGACGAGTCTGCCCCTGACGGTGGACGACGGCGCCGGGGGCCTGAAGGTCTGCTCGGTGCCGGTGACCCCCACGGGAGGTACGACCACGCTGGGCGCGGTGCTGGACGCGGCGATCACCGGGGCCACCCCGTCAGGCTGCGTGACCGCCCTCACCCCGGCCTCCGGCACCGGCACGATCACCGCCCTGAACGGCAAGGCCAACAGCGGCACGAACACCTGGAAGGTGAGCGTCGACGGCGCCCCCTTCACCGCCGCCACCCGCCAGAGCACGGTGAACGTGGGTGACACGATCGCCGTGCGCTGGGGAGCGTGAAAGGCCAGAGGCTCAGAACGCCGTCCAGGTGAACGCCACCTGATCCCCGGCGTTCAGCTTGAACTGGCAGCCACCGACGGGGGTGGGGACACCGTTGACGGAGATGTTCCAGTAGGCGACCCCGCCCCCGCTGACGTTCTTGATGGTGTCGACGGAGTAGTCGTCGAACGACGCGTACCAGGTGCCGTCCCAGGTGAAGTGACGCTTGCGGGCGGCATCGTCGAGAGCGGCGGTGGGCGTCGGGACGGCGGTGGGATTGACCCCGCCGTTGGTCCCGTCGCATCTGTGGGTACCACCGCTCACGGTGGTCACGTCGTGCCCCTTGGTCCTCACCTTCCCGTTGAACAGCACCCCGTCCGGCCCCTGCACGGTGAGGGTGACCTTGATCGGGGCGTTCGTGTTCACGGCCGGGGCGGTGGTCCTGGCCGACGCTCCGGTGTCGGCATGGGCGACGGCCGGGCCGGAAACGAGGGCGAGCCCAAGGACGGCAGCGGCGGCGAGAGTACGAGAGACGGCTGTGCGCGGCATGACCGGGCCTTTCGGTGCGGTACGGCGGTCCACGCCCGTCACCGAAGAACGCACCCACGCCACCGGTTCACCGGAACCGGGCGGGACGGCCCTCTCGGCTTCGCGCTGTAGACCATGACAGGGAAGCGGTACGCACGGCACACGCCGGGTTCCCCGACTCACGGCCCCAAGGACCGCACACGGTTGCAGGTCAGCGCCGGATTCCCACCGGCTTTCCCCAGTCGCGCACCTGTTCAGTTGTGACAAGCCTTTGGATTCTAGGGCGTGTTGGCGTCCCTCGCCCCGGACTCGGCCATCATGTCCAGCACCTTCGGCTCGGCCCACCCGGTCCCGCCGCGTGAGCGACCTTTCTCGGTCATCTGCGCCGAGCCGGTCCCTACACCGGCTGCTACCGTGTCATGTCTCTGACCCAATCGAGGGGGCGGGTACTCATGACCAGGCCATGGGAAGCCGATCCGGCCACGACGTTCAAGCGGCGACTGGGGAAGTCTCCGCAGGAATTGGGGATCACGACCGACAATCCCGATTGCCCCGACATCTGGGAGCTGGCGAACGGGGACATCGCCGTCGTGGGCCGGGACCTCACGGAATCCCTGGGCGAGAAGCTGCCGCCAGGGGTCTCGGTGGGGACGGACGAACGGCTCGTGGTCATTCCGAGGAACATGCTCATCGCGGCGAAGCCGGATATCCCGAGCGCTTGATCACTATCCCGAGCGCTTGATCGCTGCTCGATGACGAGATGAGGGCGGGGCGCGCCCCGCGCTCTCTGGAGCACCTCACGCGCTGCGTTTGCGGGCCGTGGTCTTCTTGGTCGGGGTCGGCTTCGTCGTGGGTTTCTTGGTGGTGGATTTCGCCGTCGGCTTCTTGGCCGTGGACTTCGCGGTGGTGGGCTTCGCGGTCTTCTTCGCTGTGGACGCGGTCTTCTTCGCGGCCGTTTTCCCGGTCGCGGGCGTTTTTGCCGTCGTGGACGTCGACTTCTTCGCGCCCGTCTCCTTGGGGGCCGCGCGGGGTGTCCTGCGGGCGGGCAGGGTGCGGACCTCGGCCTCCTCGCCGGGCCGTGGTTCCTCGCCGCGGGATTCCTTCGCCGCGCGGACGCTGCTCTCCAGGGCCGCCATGAGGTCCAGGACCTTGCCGCCGGAGGCGGGCTCGGGGAGGGAAGGGGGGGCCTCGCCGGCCACCTTCGCGGCGATGACCTCCTCCACGGCCTCGCGGTACTCGTCGTGCAGATCGTCCAGGTCGACCTCGCCGAGGGTGGCCATCAGGGCGTCCGCCAGGTCCAGTTCCTTGTCGCGGACCGTGACGGAGGCGTCGGGGGCCACGCCCTCGGGGGCGCGTACCTCGTCGGGCCAGAGCAGGCCGTGCATGGCGATGACGTCGTCCAGCACCCGGAGCATCCCCAGGCGCTCCCGGCCACGCAGCGCGAACTTGGCGATGGCGACCTTGTTGCTGCGCTTGAGCGCCTCGCGGAGCAGGGTGTACGGCTTGGCCGCGGGGGTGCCGCTCGCGGCCAGGTAGTAGGCGGTGCCCATCTGGAGCGGGTCGATCCGGTCGGCCGGCACGAACGCGACGATCTCGATCGTCTTCGCCGTGGGGATGGGCAGCTGCGCCAGGTCCTCGTCCGTGATGGGGATGACCGTGCCGTCCGCGTCCTCGTAACCCTTGCCGATCTCGGCCTGGCTGACCTCGCGGTCCTCCAGGTCGCAGAACTTGCGGTAGCGGATCCGGCCGCCGTCCTCCACATGGATCTGGCGGAAGGAGATGGAGTGGCTCTCGGTCGCGTTCACCAGCTTGATCGGGATGCTGACCAGGCCGAAGGAGATGGCTCCGTTCCATATGGATCGCACGATCAGCACCTTTCGAGGCCCGTAAAATAGGCGAATATGGTTGATTTCGTGTGATTCTCATCGTATGACGCCTATCACCGAGGTGGCGGGGCGGCGGCTCGCGCTGAGCAATCTGGAGAAGGTGCTCTATCCGGCGACCGGGTTCACCAAGGGCGAGCTGCTGCACTACTACGCGACCATCGCCGACGTACTGCTGCCGCATCTGCGCGACCGGCCGGTGTCCTTCCTGCGGTATCCCGACGGGCCCGGCGGTCAGGTGTTCTTCACCAAGAATGTGCCGCCGGGTACGCCCGAGTGGGTCACCACCGCCGAGGTGCCGCGCGCCGAGGGGCCGGCCCGGATGGTCGTCGTCCAGGATCTGCCGTCGCTGATCTGGGCGGCCAATCTGGTCACCGAGTTCCATACGCCCCAGTGGGTCGTCCAGGCCCCGGACGTCGCCGACCGGCTTGTCCTCGATCTCGATCCGGGGGCGCCCGCGACCGTCGTGGAGTGCTGCGAGGTGGCGCTGTGGCTGCGGGAGCGGTTGGGGGTGGATGGGATCGAGGCGTATGCGAAGACCTCGGGGGCCAAGGGGCTGCATCTGCTCGCCGCCGTGCGGGGGGCCGGGTCCGGGGAGGTGTCGGAGTACGCGAAAGGGCTCGCCCTGGAGGCGGAGCGGGCCCTGCCCCGGCTGGTCGTGCATCGGATGACGCGGAGCCTGCGGGGCGGGAAGGTGTTCGTCGACTGGAGTCAGAACGCCGCGCGGAAGACGACCGCCACGCCGTACACCCTGCGGGCGCGGGGGGAGGAGATGGTGTCCGCGCCGGTCACGTGGGGGGAGGTGGAGGGGTGTGGGGTGGCGGCGGAGTTGGAGTTTCGGGCGGGGGATGTGGTGGATCGGGTTCGGGGGTTCGGGGATCTGATGGCGGGGCTCTGGGGGGCTGGTGGATCGGGTTTGCCGTGAGGGGGTGGGGGCAGCGGTTGTCGGCGGGGTGCGGGTGGTGTGTGGGTGCTCGCGCAGTTCCCCCGCCCCTGATGGCGTTGCGGTGATCGGAGGTTCCAGCGGGCCCCACTGCCCTGCAGCGACGCCCGGTCCCTCGGCCCAGGGGCGCGGGGAACTGCGCGACCAGCCACCTCCCAGCCGCAGACGAAGGGCCGCCCCCCTCACACCCGCCCCCAGGCCCTCCGGTCGCGGGCCATCGCGTGGAGGGCCTCCACGTCCGCCGGTTTGAGGACTCCGCCCTGGCGGGACAGGTCACCCAGGGTCACGTCCGTCAGCACACGGACGCCTCGCGGGAGGGCGAGGACGTCCAGCCGGGACGCGCCCACCACCGCCAGTACGGCGTGCACCTCGGCCGTGAGGGCGTAGGACGCGCGGTCGGCGTCCGCGCGGGCCCGGCGCAGCAGGGGCCGGGGCTCGCGCCGCCCCAGCATCACCATCGCGTCGGCGACCCGCACCCGCTGCTTACGGGCGTACAGGGTATGGACGGCGAACAGTCCCGCCGGGCCGATCGCGAGGTGGTGGACCCGGTCGCCGCCGGGCAGCGGCACCGAGTGCAGGGTGTGCCAGCCCGCGCCGTCGAGCCCGTCCAGCGCCTCCCCCACCGTCTGCTCCGCCTCCAGGGCGCGGCGGCGCGGGTCGGCGCGCAGCCGGGGCGGGGCCGGGTCCCGGTCCAGGGCGATGAGCAGGGCCTCGCCGGGGCGGTTGGGGGCGAGGTCGTCGTCGGGGTGGAGGGCGAGCCGGGCCAGGTCGAGCGGGGTCGGCACCGGGGGCGGGCCGACCGCGACCGTGCCGGTCAGGAAGGGACCGAGGGCCGCCAGGACATCGTCCTCATGGTCCCCGCTCAGCAGATGGACCCGGGCCGCCTCCCTGTCGTACCAGGCGACGTGCCGGCCGTCCGGGAGACAGACGTAGAGCCGCTCCTGGCCATGGCGCCGGCTCGGTACGACGCGCAGTCCTCTCATGCATCATCACCCCCCGACCCATGGGAACAGGCGGGGTGCTCCAGGGGCAAGAACCCGGCTACCTTTGAGAGGAGTTGGGTCGACTTGGTGGGGAGGCTCCTGTGCAGAGCCGGGGGAAGGAACGGGACGTACCCGCACCCGAGAACCCGTGGGACGAGATCCTGCCCGGCCTGTGGATGGGCGGGCACGAGTTCCAGGGGCGTTCGGGGCAGCGGCGGTCCGTCGTGGCCCGAGGTGAGTTCGATCTCGTACAGACACTGCTGCGACAACCGGGGCACGGGCCCGATCCCGGGGTCGAGCACCAGGTGTGGCCCATACCGGACGGGCCGCTGGACGGCACCCAGCTCGCGGGGGTGATCCGGCTGGCGCAGGCCACGGGCGACGCGCTGGACGCGGGGCGTACGGTCCTGGTGCGCTGCTTCCACGGCTACAACCGCTCGGGGCTGGTGGTGGCGCAGGCCCTGATGCACCGGGGGCACTCCGCGGACCAGGCGATCCGGCTGATCCGCGCCCGCCGCTCACCCTGGGCGCTGCACAACGATCTGTTCGTGGAGTATCTGCGGACGGGGCTGACGACCGTACGGCTGCTGGAGGAACTGACCGAGTAGCCAAGTGGCCAAGTGGCCGGGTAGCTGAGTGGCCGGGTAGCCGAGTGGTCGGGGTGCGGGGCGTCGTCCCGCCCGGGCGGTGCGCAAAAAGGGACTTCCCTGCGAATAGGGTGTACCGGGCATCGAACGCTGCCCCGGTCCCCCACCCCGCCCGTCTCCCCCGCCCGTCACACCCGCCCCCGCCCCCCGCCCCCACCCCCGTCGCCCAGGAGTGCCGTGCCCCCGAGCCGTCCGGCGCGTGCCGCCCGTCGTGGCGTCCGGCCCGCCGTCGCCGCCCTCGCCCTGCTGCTGGCGGCGACCGCCTGTGGTGACGCGGGTGAGCTGCGGGCCGCGGGCGCCGCGCCGACCGCCAGCAGTCCCGAGCGGCTGTGGCCGGAGCTGACCCCGGCCACCGCCCCGGCGTTCCCGCTGGACGAGGCCGACCGCGAGGTCGTGCGGGGCGTCGTCCCGCCCGGCGACGATCTGCGCGAGGTCGACCCGGCGGCGCTGATCCGCGCGGAAATCGCCGCCCACCCGGAGGACTACACGGCCACCGGGGCGCCGTACGGGGAGACCGCCGCCCGGATGCCGGACTGCGCGACGGACGCCGACCGGGCCCAGTGCCCCGTGCTCACGCCCTACTACCGCGATCTGACCGGCGACGGGCGACCGGAGCTGACCCTCGGCTTCCGGCTGCTGCCCGGTGCGCTGACCGCCGTGCGGATCTACACCGTCGAGGATCACCAGGTGGTGCGGGTGATGTCCTGGGACGACGCCTTCAGCTCGGCGGAGCTGGCCGAGCGGGCGCTGATCATGCGGCTGCCGTCGGACGTGCCCGGCTACGACTACCGCTTGCAGTGGACCTGGGACGCCGAGCAGCGGGCGATGCTCCTCACCCACGACGAGATGGTCCGTACGGGGGTCAGCCCCACGCCCGCCAGAAGCGCCACCCCGACTGCGAGCCCCCGGTGATCCGGCTCCCCCAGTGGGCCGGCACCCTCGGGGCGAAGGCGGCGCTGTTCATCACGGTCATGTCCTGCGCGCTGGCCGCGCTGCTCGGCATCCTCGTGCATGTCTCGGTCACCAACCAGACCGTCGGCCAGGCCCGCGAACTGGCGCTGACCCGGCTGGCCGACTCGACCCGGACGTACGAGGCCGGCGGCACCCCGCTGCCGGGTGCGGCGATCGACCCGGCGGGGCTGCCGGAGCCGCTGCGGGCGCTGGCCGCGTCCGGCCGGCGCGGCACGATGGTCGCCGACCACCGGGGGCAGCCCACGATGTGGGCGGCGGGGCCTGCGCAGGGCGGACGGGCGCTCGCCGTGCGGGTCGACTACGCGCAGCAGGCCCGCACGATCGACGCCCTGGACCAGGCGATCGTCTGGTCCTCGGCGCTGGCCATCGGGGCGACGCTGCTGGTCGGGGCGTTCGCGGTGACCCGGGTGACCCGGCGGCTGCACACGACCGCGCGGGTGGCCCGGCGGATCAGCGCGGGCGATCTGGACGCCCGGGTCAACGACCCCCGGACCAAGGACCCGGCCCGGCCGCAGGACGAGGTGGCCGTGGTCGCCGCCGCGCTGGACTCCATGGCGGGCTCGCTCCAGGGCAAGCTGCTGAGCGAGCAGCGCTTCACCGCCGATGTGGCGCACGAACTGCGCACCCCGTTGACCGGGCTGCACGCGGCGGCCGAGCTGCTGCCTCCCGGGCGTCCGACCGAACTGGTGCGCGACCGGGTGCAGGCGCTGCGCACGCTCACCGAGGACCTGCTGGAGATCTCCCGGCTGGACGCCGGGCGCGAGCGGCTCGATCTGACCACGGAGGCGCTGGGCACCGTGGCCGGGCGGGTGGCGCGGGCGGCGGGCGACGGCGCGCGGGTCGAGGTGGTGCGGGACGCGTACGTGGAGACCGACCGGCGGCGCCTGGAGCGGGTGCTGGGCAATCTGGTCGCCAACGCGCACCGGCACGCGCGTCCGCCCGTGGTGCTGACGGTCGACGGCCCGGTGGTGACCGTACGGGACCACGGGGACGGGTATCCGGGGTACCTGGTCGCGCACGGGCCGCAGCGGTTCCGTACCGAGGGCGGGGCGACCGGGCACGGGCTCGGGCTGACCATCGCGCTGGGGCAGTCCGAGGTGCTGGGGGCGCGGCTGGAGTTCGCGAACGCGCCGGACGGCGGCGCGGTGGCCCGGCTGACCCTGCCTCAGAGCCCGCCCCAGAGCCCGCCTCAGAGCCCGCCTCGGAGCCCGCCGGACCGGCGGTGCCCCGATGGGGGAACGTGACGGGCGCCCTGGGGGCACCCCTCCTAGGGTGGGCATATGTGGCGATTTGTCACATGCATCCGCCCGTGGAGGTCACCCATGTCCCTGCGCTCTTCCCTCACCCGCCTCGCCATAGCCACCGCCGCCGGCGCGCTCGTCGCCGGCACCTTCGCCGCGGTACCGGCCTCCGCCGACGAGTGGAGCGGGAGCGGCGACAGCGCCGGCCGCTCCGACGAGGGCCGTGACAGCCTGGCCCGCGACGAAGGCCGCTACGAGGACGGCCGACACGACACGCGGGGGCACTACCGGGGCCGGGTCACGGCCGACCGGCTGCTGCTGCGCACCGCGCCCAACCGGGGCAGCCGGGTGATCCGTTCGGTGCACCGCGGGCAGATCGTCTCCATCTACTGCAAGACCACCGGTGAGCGGATCGACGGCAACCGACTGTGGTATCTGCTGACGGACGGGACCTGGGCGTGGGGCTCGGCCCGGTACATCGACAACATCGGGGCGGCGCCGAGGTGGTGCTAGGGCGGGCCCGCCGGGGGACAGGTTCTGGGTGGCCCCGGACGGGCTCCGGGTGGTCGTGGCGCGCGCCACGAACCCTGACACCCGGAACGCCAATAAAGCACCCATCCAACGCCAATTAGGTAAGTTCCGGACATGAGCAAGGCCGGAACCCTCTCCACGGCGGAGCCCTCCGTGCCCGCCGTGCGCCTTCCCCGGCGCCGGGGTGTCGAGCTGGCGCTGATCGTCGTCGCCGTACTGCTGTCGGTGTACGGCTACTGCGCGGTCGGCCTGGCCCGGACCGGTTCCGTGCCGCCCGGCGCCGCGGGATACGGCGCCGGGCTGGGCGCGCTGGCGCTGGTGGCGCACCTCGCGGTGCGGCGCCGGGCGCCGTACGCCGATCCCCTCCCGTTGCCGATCGGCGTGCTGCTCAACGGGCTCGGCCTGGTCCTCATCTACCGGCTGGACCTCGACACCCCGGGCGACCGCACCGCCCCCGCCCAACTGGTGTGGTCGACGCTCGGCGTGGCGTTCTTCATCGTCGTCGTGGTCGCCCTGCGCGATCACCGGGTCCTCCAGCGGTACGCGTACGTCTGTGTCGCCGCCGCTCTCGCTCTGCTGATCCTGCCGATCCTCTTCCCCGCCGTGAACGGGGCCCGGATCTGGATCCGGATCGCCGGGTTCTCCCTCCAGCCCGGTGAGTTCGCCAAGGTGCTCCTCGCCGTCTTCTTCGCGGCCTACCTCGCCGCGAACCGCGCCGCGCTGGCCTACTCCGGGCGGCAGATCTGGCGGTTCGAGCGGCTCCAGTTGCCGACCGGGCGGGTGCTCGGGCCGATCCTCGCGATCTGGCTGGTGAGCGTGGGCGTACTGATCCTGGAGCGGGACCTCGGGACCTCGCTGCTGTTCTTCGGGCTGTTCGTCGTCATGCTGTACGTCGCCACCGGGCGCACCGGCTGGATCGCGGTGGGGCTGGTGCTGGCCGCGCTCGGGGCGGTGGCCGTCGGACGTCTTGAGCCGCATGTCGCCGCCCGGATCCAGGACTGGCTGCACCCTTTCGCGTCCATCGAGGCCGGTCAGGGCCCCAACCAGCTCGCCCAGTCGCTGTTCGCGTTCGCGGCGGGCGGGATGCTCGGCACCGGGCTCGGGCTCGGGCACTCCCCGCTCATCGGGTTCGCCGTCAAGTCCGACTTCATCCTGGCCACCGCCGGTGAGGAACTGGGACTGGCCGGGCTCAGCGCGGTCTTCCTGCTGTACGGGCTGCTGGTGGAGCGGGGCTTCCGGGCCGGGCTGGCGCTGCGCGACCCCTTCGGGCGGCTGCTCGCGGTCGGGCTGTCGTCGCTGATCGCACTCCAGGTGTTCGTCATCGCGGGCGGAGTGACGGGGCTGATCCCGCTGACCGGCATGGCGATGCCGTTCCTGGCCCAGGGCGGCTCGTCGGTGGTCACCAACTGGGCGATCGTGGCCCTGCTGATCCGCCTCAGCGACTCGGCCCGCCGACCGGGCGACGGTGGAAGTTACGCGGCGGATGGAACGAGTGACCTGGCCGGCCGGCCGAGCGGCCAGGACGGCCTGCCGAGCGGCCCGGGCAGTGAGGCGAGCGCCCCCGGCAGTGGGCCCAACACCCCGGATCACCGCCCGCGCGCGGAAGGAAGCACGCCCGGCAGCAGCCCGCGAGCCCGGGACAGTAGGGCAAGCGCCCCCGGCAGTAGGCCAGGTGACCCGGGAGGTCGGGCAAGCGCCCCGAATCACCGCCCCCGCGCCACGCAGAGCACCCCCGACAGCAGACCGAGCAGCCCGGTCTCTGGTCCGAACGTCCCGGATGGCCGGCCCAGCACACCGGACCACCGCCCCCAGGCCGGGAAAAGCGCCCCTGATGGCAGGCCGAGCGCCGAGGACAGCGGGGCAAGCGGCCCGGGCAGTGGGGCAAGCGCCTCGGATCGCCCCCGCGCCGGGAAAGGCGCCCCCGACAACAGGCCGAGCCCCCCGGACAGCAGGGCAAGCACCCCAGCCGATGACCCGAGCGCCCTGGACAGTAGGCCCAACACCCCGCACCACCACGCCCGCGAGAAAAGCAGCGCCCCCGGCGGCAAAGAAGGCGGCCCTGGCCCCCGGCCGGGCGACCCGCCCCACCCGCACGCCGAGCCGGGCGCCCCGCCCCACCCGGACCCCGGACCGAGCGCCCCGCCCCGCTCAGAGCCCGCGCCAAGCGCCCCGCCCCGCTCAGACCCCGCACCAAACAACCCACCCCACCCAAACCCCACGCCAAACAACCCACCCCACCCAAACCCCACGCCAAACAACCCACCCCACCCAGCCCCCGCGCCAAACGCCCCGCAAGCCCGCCCCCATACCGGACCGGCCGCCGGATGACCCGGCACGTACGGCACGCCGCCGTCTTCTGCGCTCTGTTGCTGGTCGCCCTGCTGGTCAACGCCACCCGTGTCCAGGTGTTCGAGTCCCGCTCCTACGACGACAACCCGGCCAACCGCCGCGAGGTCATCGCCCGTTACGGCCAGCCGCGGGGCGACATCCGGGTCGGTGGCCGGTCCGTCACCGGGTCGGTGGACACCCGGGAGCAGCTCCGCTACGAACGGACCTACGCCCACGGCCCGCTGTACGCCCCCATCACCGGCTTCGCCTCCCAGGAGTACGGCACCACCCTGCTGGAGCACGCCGAGGACCCGCTGCTCTCCGGCACCGACCCGATGCTGTCGCCGTTCCCCCTGTGGAACGACCTCGCCCGCAGCCAGAGCCCCGGCGGTGACGTCGTCACCACGATCAACGAGGCCGCGCAACGAGCCGCGTACCAGGGGCTGGGCGCCCGCAAAGGCGCCGTCGCGGCGGTGGAGCCCGCCACCGGGCGCATCCTGGCGCTGGTGTCGACCCCGTCGTACGACCCCGCCGTGCTGTCCGGCAACGGGCCGGACGTGACACGGGCGTGGGAGCGGCTGAACGGCGACCGGGAGAAGCCGATGCTCAACCGGGCGGTACGGCAGACCTATCCACCCGGGTCGACGTTCAAGGTGGTCACCGCGGCGGCGGCGCTGGACGCGGGCGTGATCGAGGACCTGGACGCGCCGACCGACTCCCCCGCCCCCTACACCCTGCCCGGCACCACCACGACCCTGGACAACGAGTCGAAGGGCTGTGCGGACGCCTCGCTGCGGGAGGCGTTCCAGTGGTCGTGCAACACGGTGTTCGCGAAGCTCGGCGTCGACACGGGCGTGCGCGACATGACGGCCACGGCCCAGGCGTTCGGGTTCAACGACACCGGCGTGAAGATCCCGTTCCCGGCCGCCCAGAGCACCTTCGACACCACCGTGGACCGGGCGCAGCTCGCGCTGTCCTCCATCGGGCAGTACAACACCCGCGCCACCCCGCTCCAGATGGCGATGGTGTCGGCGGCGGTCGCCAACAACGGTCAGCTGCGCACCCCGTACCTGGTGGAGCGCACGACCACGAAGGACGGCGACACCCTCCGCACGGCGGGCCCGCGCCCGGCGCGCCAGGCCATGCACCCGATGACCTCCGTGCGCATGCGCGAACTGATGCGGGACGTGGTCGAGGAGGGCACCGGCACCAACGCCGCGATCCGGGGCGCGATCGTCGGCGGCAAGACCGGCACCGCCCAGCACGGCGTGGACAACACCGGCACCCCGTACGCCTGGTTCGTCTCCTGGGCGCAGCGCGAGGGCGAGTACGAGCCGAAGGTGGCCGTCGCGGTGGTGGTCGAGGACGCGGCGGCCGACCGGGGCCACATCAGCGGCAACGGGGTGGCGGCGCCGATCGCGCGCGCGGTGATGAAGGCGGTGCTCGGGCGCTGACCCGGGGTACCGGAGGCGGGCGGGCCGACCTACCGTGCGGTCATGACTGCGCACACCGCTTCCCACGAACTCGCCCAGGTCAACATCGCCCGGCTCAGGGCCCCGCTGGACTCCCCGCGGCTGAAGGACTTCGTCGACGCCCTCGACGAGGTCAACGGCGACGCCGACACCGCCGACGGTTTTGTCTGGCGGTTGCAGAGCGGCACGGGCAATGCCACCGATGTGGCCGTCTTCGGGGACGACTGGCTGATCGTCAACATGTCGGTGTGGCGGGACACCGGCGCCCTGACCGCGTACATGTACCAGGGCCGGCACCGGGAGATGCTGGCCAGGCGGCGGGAGTGGTTCGAGCGGCTCCAGGAGGCGGTGACGGCCCTGTGGTGGGTGCCGGCGGGCCACCGCCCCACGGTCGCGGAGGCGGAGGCCCGGCTGCTGCGGCTGCGGACCGACGGCCCGACGCCGTACGCCTTCACCCTGCGGACGTCCTTCCCGCCGCCGGGGCGGACGGACGGGCTCGCGGACGGCGTCGCGGGCGCCGGTCAGCCGATCGGCTGACGCATCTCCTCGCGGATCTGGAGCGCCGACCTGGCCGCCGCCTCCAGGTCGACGTCCGCCGGGTCCATGGCGATCAGTTCGGGCGTCACCTCGGCGATCGAGGCGCCGGTGTTGCCGTCGACCCAGCCGCAGGTGGGGATGGACATCTCGGTGCCCATGGAGGACTGGCTGAGCACCTCGCAGGTGACCGTGACACCGGAGTCGTCCGGGGTGAAGTCCTGCGGGGGTACGGCGACCGTCATGCCCTCGGCCTCGGCGGCGCCGGTCATCATGTTGTCGCGGGCCTCGTCCGTGTTCTGGAACCGCCCGTACATGCCGGACACGACGAGCGTGCCCTGGTTCTGGTCGCCGCCCAGGTTGTAGGTGGCGACGACGGCCGTGGTGTCCTTGGCGTCCCACGCGCCGTCGGCCTCGTCCTCGATGGCCTGGCCCTCGGTGTCGGACAGGTCCTCGGCCAGCTCGTACTTGTCCGCGAGCAGCGTCTCCGGCACGGTCAGCCGGTACTCGGCGGCCGGGAAGCTGTCCTCGACCTCCTTGCCGATCAGCGCGAGCCCGACCACGACGGCCACGACGACCGCCACGCCCCCGCCGACGATGCCCAGCACCAGCCCGGTCCGCTTCTTCCTGGGCGGCGGGGCCATGGGCGGGGCGCCCCAGGGCTGGGGCTGGCCGTAGGGAGTGCCGGGCTGGGGCTGCCCGTAGGGGGCGCCGGGCGGCGGCGGAGCACCGAAGGCGCCCTGGGGTGCCTGCGGGTACTGGGACTGCTGGGGCTGCTGGGGCGGCTGACCGTAGGGCCCGACCTGGGCGGGCGGCTGCGGGTAGGCACCCGGCGGCGGGCCCTGGCCGTACGGCTCCTGGGGCGGTTGCCCGTAGGGGTTCTGCGGTGGCTGCTCGCCGTACGGGTTCTGCGGTGGCTGCGGTGGTATGGACACATCGGGAAAGGTACTGCACAGGAATGACGGTCAGGCACCCGCTTCCGGCGGACCCATCGCTTCCGCACACACCGCGCAGCGCCCGAAACCTCACCCCGTCCCCACGGCACCCCCCACCTCCACGGCACCCCCCGCTTCCATGGCGTCCCCCGCCTCGATGGCGTCCGCCACCTCCGCCACCCGCGCCCGCTCCTCGGCGGCGAACCGTTCGGCGTCCAGCCGTTCGGCGATCTCCTCGTCCTGGTGCATCAGCGCGTCCAGATCGGAGTCGCCCAGCTCCAGGACGCCCATGTCGACGTACGCCTGCTGGAGCCGGGGCCCCCACAACCCGATGTCCTTGACACAGGGCACGATCCGGGCGAACAGCAGCTTGCGGAACAGGGCGAGGGACGCGGACCGCTCGCTCAGCTCGGCCGCCTCGGCCTTCGGGATGCCGAAGTTCTCCAGCACCTCGACCCCGCGCAGCCGGTCCCGCATCAGATGGCAGCCCTCGATGACGAACTCCTCCCGCTCGCGCAACTCGGCGTCGGTGAGCTGCCGGTAGTAGTCGCGCAGGGCCATCCGGCCGAAGGCGACGTGCCGGGCCTCGTCCTGCATGACGTAGGCGAGGATCTGCTGGGGCAGGGGCTTGTCCGTGGTGTCGCGGATCATGCCGAAGGCGGCGAGGGCGAGCCCTTCGATCAGCACCTGCATACCGAGGTAGGGCATGTCCCAGCGGCTGTCGCGCAGGGTGTCGCCGAGCAGGGTCCGGAGATTGTCGTTGACGGGGTGGACGAGCCCGATCTTCTCGTGCAGGAACCGCCCGTAGATCTCGGCGTGCCGGGCCTCGTCCATCACCTGGGTCGCGGAGAAGAACTTGGCGTCCAGATCGGGCGCGGACTGCACGATCCGCGCCGCGCACACCATCGCCCCCTGCTCCCCGTGCAGAAACTGGCTGAACTGCCAGGAGGCGAAGTGCTGCCGCAGTTCACCGCGTTCGCGCTCGCTCATCTTGTGCCAGTAGGGCGTCCCGTACACGGACATGGCCTCGTCGGGGGTGCCGAGCGGATCGAGCGGGTCGACCTCGATCCCCCAGTCGATCCGCTTCTGCCCGTCCCACTGCTTGTCCTTGCCCTTCTGGTAGAGGGCGAGCAGCCGCTCCCGGCCGTCGTCGTACTCCCAGCTGAACCGGGCCGCACCACCGGCCGGAACCTGCCACAACGGGTCACCCGGATCACTGGCATACAGATCGAACGTCGACATACCCCGCAGGCTCACACGCCCCCGCCGAGGCAACAAGCGCACCCCGTCGACGACCCCCGACAAGTGAGCAACCCGACGCAAGCACTGTGACGCAGGTCCAGGGCAACCCCTGAGGGGCACGGGGCGGTATCGATATGCGGCTCCGCCGCGTGGGCGCGACCAGCCGCGTACCAGCCGCACCCACCCCCACACCCCAGCCGGCCCCTACCTCCCCTCCACCCCCTGAGAGATCAACTCCCGCTCACCCGGGCCGCCCTCGACATCCGCACCCCTCTCCACCCGGCGCCGCCCGCCGGGCCACCACATCCCCCGCCCGAACAACACCGCGAGCGCCGGCACCAGCACCAGGGACAGCACCATCGCCGACAGCAGAATCCCCAGCGCGGTGGAGAACCCGACCTCCTGGGTCGCGGGATCGGCGACCAGACTCCCGAAGGACCCGGCGAGCACCAGCCCCGCCGTGGTGATCGCGGGCGCGGTGTGCCGTACCGCCCGTGCCACAGCCACCCGTACCGGCACCCGCTTCGCCATCTCCTCCCGCATCCGGTCGCTGATCAGGATGTTGTAGTCCGTGCCGAGCGCGACCACGAACAGGAACAGCACCAGCGGCAGGGTGAAGGTCACACCCGCCCGGTCCAGCCCGTGCTGGAAGAGCAGCGTCGCCGAACCGAGCGTCGCCGCGAAGCCCAGCCCGACCGAGACCAGCAGCACGACCGGCGCCACGAGCGAGCGCAGCAGCAGGAGCAGGATCAGGGCGATGAGCGCCGCCGCGATGGGAAAGACGAGCCGCAGATCCTTCTCGACGGCGTCGGAGATGTCCGCGTAGACGGCCGCCGTACCGGTGATGTGCGCCTGCGTCCCCTCCGGTTCATGCTCGGCGAGAGCGCCCCGCACGGGCCCGGAGATGAGGTCCCGCGCCTCGGACGTATCGGAGCCGACCTCCAGGACCACGCCGATCCGGGCCGCCGTACCGTCCTGGTCGTACTGCGCGGGCGTGACCTGGCCGACCCCCTCGGTCCGGGCGAGGGCGTCCGCGAGCGAGGTCACCGCGTTCTTGTCGAGGGCGGTGTCGCCGTCGACGTAGACGGTGTGCGGGTCGGTCGCGCCGGCCGGCATCACGCGGGCGATCTCCTCGGAGACCTTCACCGCGTCCGTGCGGGCCTCCTCGGGCATGTCGTAGCTCATCCGCATGCCCATCGCGCCCGCCGAGAGCGCGCCGAGCAGCGCCAGGCTGGCGAGCACGTACCGGACGGGCTTGTGGGCGACGGACAGGCCGACCCGGGCCGCGAACCCGCCCTCCCGCTCCTTGCGCCAGGCCTTCGACGGCCAGAACATGCCCCGCCCGGCGACCGCCAGCAGCGCGGGCATCAGGGTCAGGCTGGCCAGCAGCATCACCAGGACCGAGACGGCGATGGAGGGGCCCAGCACCTTGAACTGACCGAAGCTGGCGACACCGAGCGTGGCGAACGCGGCGACGATGGTCAGCCCGGCCGAGGCGATGGCCCCGCCGACCTTCGCGGCGGTCGCGGCGGCGGCCTCACGGGCGTTCTGCCCGGGATGGGTACGCAGCTGCTCCCGGAAGCGGAACAGCAGAAAGAGGAAGTAGTCGATCCCGATCCCGAGCAGTACGACATTGATCAGCGACGGTACGGAGGCGTCCAGCGGGATGTCGAACAGCACCGCCGCGCCGGCCACCGCGCCCATCGCCACCCCGCCGATCAGCGAGCAGGCGATCAGCGGGAGCAGCGCGGCGAGCGGGCTGCGGAAGACGAGGACGTTGAGGAGGACGATCAGGCCCATGGTGAGCCCGGCGATCAGCATCTCGCGCTGCTCCCCGGCGTCGCGCGTGTCGACGGTGGAGGCGATCCCGCCGGTGAAGCCGACCCGCAGTCCGGCCGCCGAGAACTCGTCCTCGGCCAGGTCGCGGAAGTCGCGGTAGACGTCCTGGAGGCCGGGGTCGTTCATGTTGCCGGTCAGGGAGAGGGACAGCAGCTGGAAGGTGCCGTCGGGGGCGGCCGGGCCCGGGGTGAGAGCGGGCCGCTGGGAGTGGTCCTCCATCAGCGGCATCTCCGGCTTCGGCGCGGCGATGCGCCGCTCGGCCAGCTCGGCGGTGATCGCGCCGATCCGCTCCCGGTCGGCGCCGGTCAGTCCGGCGCCGTCGTCGCGGGCGACGAGCACGGTGGCCGCGTTGGCGTCCGGCTTCTCGCCGAACTCGTCCTCGGCGATCCGCAGGGCGGCGGCGGAGTCGTACCCCTTCGGGAGGAAGTCCCCGGGCTGGGAGTCGGTGGCCTTGTACATCAGCGACTGGCCGAGGAGCGTCAGGGCGATGCCGAGCACCGCCCAGACGGCGATGGTCAGCCAGCGCCGGCGCGTGGCGAACGAGGTCAGACTGCGAATCATGTCTTCTGCGGCCTCTTCCGGAGACGGGGATCGGGTACGTCTCCAGCCCATCAACCCGGGGCCGCACCGGACATCGTGCACGGGACGGAACGGCCCCCCGGACCCCGGTCATGCCCCGCCCGGCACCCAGGACCGGGGTACTGGTCCGGGATCCCCCGGGGTGGGGAGGGACCGGGGCCGGGGTCGTGGTCGGATGATGGAGTGGCTGGTCCCGGCCCGCAGGCCGGCCACAAGGCCAGCCGCGCCCGCCCGCGCACAACAAGACGTGAAAGACACAGAAGACACAGAAGACACGGAGAGACCCGGATGAACCGCGACGCAGCCGCCGCCACGGGTGACACGGGCGACCCGGCGGACCCCGGGCCCGTCGCCCGCGCCTGGCACTGGTACACCGCGCACGCCGGCCGGCGCGGCCTGGTCTCCCCGGCCCTGTCCTGGCTGCGCAACGACGTCCTGATCCTGTTCGTCACCGCGCTGGAGCTGCTGGACTACCTCGCCTCCGGCCACGGCAACGGCCAGGTGACCCGGGCCGGGATCGCCGTCGTCGCGCTCTCCCCGCAACTGCTGCTCGCCCGCCGCGACCATCCCGTACGGACGCTGGTGGCGCTGATCGCCGTACAGACCGCCACCGCGCTGTTCGTGCCGCTCACCCACGGCATGAGCATCGCCGTCCTGGTCGCCCTGTACGGGGTCGCCCGTACGGCCGGCCGGTCCACCCTGGCCTGGTGCTTCGCCCTCGCGGTGGGCTCCAGCGCGGTGCGCTCGGCGGCGGGCGACGACCCGCTGATGTCGGTCGTGTCCGACATCCTCGGCATGGCCCTGATCGTCTTCATCGCCCTGTGGGTACGGCAGTGGCGGCGGCAGACCGAGCTGACCCGGCGGCTGCTGGCGGAGAACGCGGTGGCGGCGGAGCGGCGCCGGATCGCCCGTGAGCTGCACGACGTCGTGGCGCACCACATCACCACCATGTTCCTGATGTCGGGCGGCGCCCGCAGCGTGCTGGACCATGACCCGGCCGCGTCCCGGGACGCCCTGATCACCCTGGAGGCGTCCGCGCGCGAGGCGCTCGGTGAGATGCGGACCCTGCTGGGTGTGCTGCGCAGCGACGACGCCCCGGAGGCACCGAGCGAGCCGCAGCCCGGCATCGCCGACATCGAGCGGCTGGTCGAGACCGTGACGGCCGGCGGGCTGCCGGTGAAGCTCCAGGTCAACGGCGCCCCACCCCCCGTACCCGTCCCGGCGACCGTGGGCCTGACCCTCTACCGGGTCGTGCAGGAGGCGCTGACCAACACCCGCAAGCACGCGGGCGGCACCGGCGCGACGGTTCTGCTGGAGTACCGGCCCGACGACGTCACGGTGTCGGTCACCGATGACGGGCGTCCGTCCGGCCGGACGCCCGGACGCCGGGGATCGTCGCTGGCAGGGGGCGGGTATGGTCTGCTGGGAATGCGGGAACGCGTCGCGGTGCACGGGGGCTCCATGGAGGCGGGCCCGCGCGCGGAGGGCGGGTTCCTGGTGACGGCGACGCTCCCGCTGCCGCCACCGTGACGCCGATCCACGCCATCGAGCCGCCGAGGATGACCGCCCGAGTGACGACGACCCCGCCCGTACCGCCGCCGTCCGGCGCGGCACCGCTCACGGTCCTGATCGCCGACGACCAGCCGCTGGTCCGCACCGGCCTGGCCCTGATCCTGCGGGCCGCGCCCGGCATCGAGGTGGTCGGAGAGGCCGGCAACGGCGAGGAGGCCATCGAGGCGGCCCACCGGCTGCGCCCCACCGTCGTCCTCATGGACATCCGGATGCCGGTCCTGGACGGCGTCAGCGCGACACAACGCCTGGTCGCCGAGTTGCCCGACACCCGCGTCCTCGCCCTGAGCACGTTCGACATGGACGAGTACGTGATCCGCGCCCTGCGCGCGGGCGCCTCCGGCTTCCTCCCGAAGGACGTCTCCCCCGAGGAACTGGCGGCGGCCCTGCACACGGTCCGCGCGGGCGAGGCCGTGGTCGCCCCCCGCCTGCTGACCCGCCTGATCGCCACCTTCGTGGCGGCCCCGCCCCTGGCGACGGACCTGGCCGACCTCACCTCGCGAGAGACGGAGATCCTGCGCCTGATCGCGTCGGGCCTGGACAACACGGAGATCGCGACGACCCTGGGCATCGGCGTCCAGACCGTCAAGAACCATGTCACCAGCGTCTTCGCCAAGCTGGGGGTACGGGACCGGGCACAGGCGGTGATCGTGGCGTACGAGTCGGGGTTGGTGCGCGCGAGAAACGGAACGTCGTAGCCGCGGGCGCGGCAGCCGATGCCTCGCGGGGTTCATCGAAGCGGTGTTCGAGTTCATCGGCCGCGGAGTGCGGTGCTGCCTCGTAGAGCTGCTGCTTGCCGCCGGGGAAGCAGCGGTGGACCAGGGAGCGGGAGACTCCGGCCGCTTCCGCCAGGTGACAAAGCCGCGGGACTGGCTGGTGGAACAGTTCGTGGCGATGCTCACGGTGACGGCCACCCGCGACCCGCAGACCACGACCCTGCTCGCGGCGCTCGCCGCCGGGGACGACCGACACCGGCCGGGGACCCGCCGACACGGACCGGGGATGACCGGCCGGTGGCGCGGGACACTGGTCCTGTGAAGAGCGAAGACACCCCATTCGAGGGCGGCCCCCTGGACGGCCGGGTGCTGCCGGTGCTGCTCGGCATGACCGGGCACCCCCCGAAGACGTACCGCGTCCCGGTCCCCGGCCCGGACGGCGGTGAGCCGACCGTGCTGGTGTATCTGCGGGTGCCGCGCTCCCCCAGCGGCCGGGTCGGCCTGCGGGACCGCTGGAAGTACGTCCACGCGCCGGAAGGCAAGCCGACAGGCCGACGGAACTGGCCATGGACCCGGCCGGGCACGCACGGGTGACCCCGTTACGCCATCCCGCCGACGCTCGGCGCGCGCCCCGCGCCGGGCGGCCCCATCCTCGCGGTGCGGGGCGGAGATTCCTCCCCGTGCCGGAGGTGATGACGTGTCAGGAAGGCTTCTGCGACTGGCCTGTACGGTCTGCGCGCTCTGCTCGGTCGCCCTGGCCGGTCCCCCGGCGGTGGCCGCGCCCCCGGGGGAACCGCCGCAGGACCCCACCATCGCCTCCCTCCTGACAGATCTTCAGCGGCTGTACCGGGAGGCCGAGAAGGCGACCGAGACCTACAACGCCACCGAGGAGACGCTGAAGAAGCAGCGCGCCGAGGTACGCCGGCTGGACACCGAACTGGCCCGCGCCCGGACGTCCCTGCACGACAGCCGGGGCGCGGCCGGCCGGCTGGCCCGCCAGCAGTACCAGGCCAGCACGGACATCTCCCCGTACGTCCGGCTGCTGCTGGCCCGCGATCCGCAGCACGCGCTGGACCAGGGCCATGTGATCGGCCAGATGGCGCGTGAGCGGGCGAAGACGGTGGACCGTCTGGAGGGCGGCGAACGCAAGGCCGATGTCCTCGCCCGCAAGGCCCGCACGGCCCTGGACCGGCAGCTGACCCTCGCCGAGAGACAGAAGAAGGCGCGCGACGAGGTCCAGAACCACCTGGACGACGTGGAGAAGCTCCTCGCCTCACTCACCGCCGAACAGATCCGGCAGCTCGCCGAGGTCGAGGCCGCCGACGTCGCGAAGGCCCAGGACACGTTCATGGCGTCGGGCGCCCTGAGCAGTACGGCGGGCAACCCGACCGAGGCGGGGGACCGGGCCCTGCGCTATGCCGTGGGGCAGCTGGGCAAGCCGTACGAGTGGGGCGCCGAGGGCCCCGACGCGTACGACTGCTCGGGCCTGACGTCCGAGGCATGGGCGGACGCCGGCACCCCGATCCCGCGCACCAGCCAGGAGCAGTGGGCCCAGCTGGAACACATCCCGCTGGACCGCCTGCGCCCCGGCGACCTGGTGATCTATTTCCCCGAGGCCACCCACGTGGCCCTCTACCTCGGCGAAGGCAAGGTAGTCCAGGCCCCCCGCCCCGACACGAACATCAAGGTCTCCCCCATCGCGGCCAACCCCATCCTGGGCGCGGTACGCCCAGACCCGACATCCACCCCCATGCCGACGTACACCCCACCGGACCTGCCGGAAAACGCCGAGGACGGCTCAGACGAGGGCTACAACCAACGCCGATAACGGGCGCGGGGCTGTGTCGATACGCGGCTCCGCCGCGTGGGCGCGAGCAACCACACTCAACCCGCACCCGTCAGACATCAACCAGCCAAGGAAGACAAATAAGCCGAACTCTTCTCAGGCTCATAGAAGAAGTTCTCGAAGTCCGAAGGATCATCGAACCCATTGGCGAACCGATCAGCCACAGGCTGAACCTGCCCGGCGGCCCCGATCAGATTCAGGACATGCTCGGGCGGCGGAGCCAACATCGCGTTGGTCCACTTGGTGACATGCCGCGCGGTCTCCCAGTACCGCTCGAACGTGGCCCGCATCCAGTCCTCGTCGAACTCCCCCTCCCCGCGCTCCAGGATCGACGCGAGATACACCGCCGCGCACTTGGCCGCGGAGTTGGACCCCTGCCCGGTGATCGGGTCGTTGGCGACGACGACATCGGCGACCCCGAGGACCAGGCCACCGCCCGGCAGCCGCCCGATGGGATGGCGGACGGTGGGCGCGTACCGTCCGGAGAGCGTGCCCCCGGCGTCGGTGAGTTCGACCTTGGTGGCGCGCGCGTACTCCCACGGCACGAACTTCTTCATCAGCTCCAGGGTGAGGGAGAGATGCTCGGCGGGGTCCTTGACGCCGTTGAAGACGTCCACCGGGCCGCCGGGCACGCCCTCCCAGAAGAGGATGTCGGCCCGCCCGGAGGCGGTGAAGGTGGGCATGACGAAGAGTTCGCCGACGCCGGGGACCAGATTGCAGCGGACCGCGTCGAACACCGGGTGCTCCGGGCGCGGGCCCAGACCGTGGACGTACGCGACGGCCAGCGCCCGCTGCGGCTCGGCGTACGGGGAGCGGGAGGCGTCCCGGCCGAACATCTGGACCAGCTCGCCCTTGCCGGCCGACACCAGCACCAGGTCGTACGTACGGGCGAAGAAGTCGAGGTCCCCGACCGCCGCGCCGTGGATGACGAGCTGGCCGCCGCGCTGGACGAAGGTGTCCATCCAGCCGGCCATCTTGACCCGCTGGTCGACGGACTGGGCGTAGTGGTCGAGGCGGCCGACCCAGTCGATGACCCGCTGGGTGGGGCCGGGGTCGTGCGAGCCGGGGGCGGCGACGGAGACGCCGAGGCCCTCGATCCGCGAGGCCTGGGACTCCCAGAGGTTCAGCTGGAGATCGCGCTCGTGCTGGAGCGCCGTGTGGAACATGACCTGCGTCGACATGACCCGGCCGGACCGGATCTCGTCCGCGGTCCGGTTGGACAGCAACGTCACCTCGTAGTCGTGGGACTGAAGGCCGAGGGCGAGCTGGAGGCCGGACTGTCCGGCTCCGACGACGAGTATCTTCCGCATACGGCTGCTGGCTCCCTGGGTCGGGCCTATGGGGTAGGCCGGTCTACTCGGGTGTTTCGTCGAGCGCGTGGCCGACGAGAGCCAGAAGGGTCTCGATCACGGAGATCCGGCGCCGCGCGTCCATGATCATTACAGGGATGTGTGAGGGGATCGTCAACGCCTCCCGCACATCATCCGGTTCGAAAAGCTCACTCGCGTCGAAGTGGTTGACCGCGACGACGTAGGGCAGCCCGCAGCTCTCGAAGTAGTCCAGGGCCGGGAAACAGTCCTTGAGGCGGCGGGTGTCGGCCATCACGACGGCACCGACCGCGCCGCGCACCAGGTCGTCCCACATGAACCAGAACCGCTGCTGGCCGGGGGTGCCGAAGAGATACAGCACCAGATCGTCGTCCAGCGTGATCCGGCCGTAGTCCATGGCCACCGTGGTGGTCAGCTTGCCGGGCGTGGCGGTGAGATCGTCGGTCTCCTCGCTCGCCTCGGTCATCAGCGCCTCGGTCAGCAGCGGCGGGATCTCCGAGACCGAGGTGACCAGGGTGGTCTTGCCGACCCCGAACCCCCCGGCCACCACGATCTTGGTGGCGATGGGGGCCCGGGTGCGGTCGGTCTCCCAGGACCGCAGAGGACCGTCCTCTTCGAGGAGCGGAGCGACGCCCGAGGCGGCGTCAGAGACGACGGAGTCCACTCAGCACCCTTTCCAGCAGCGCGCGCTCCGGCCGGCCCGTGCCATGGCCGGTCCCGGTTCCGTACACACGGATCTTTCCCTGGTCCGCGAGGTCGCTGAGCAGCACCCGGACCACGCCGAGGGGCATCTTCAGCAGCGCGGCGATCTCGGCCACCGTACGCATCCGGCGGCACAGTTCGACGATGGCCCGCATCTCCGGCATCACCCCGGCCAGGGAGCCCTTGGTGAGTTCCTTGCGTTCCTCGCCCGCCTCCAGCGCTTCCGTGCTGGCCACGAACGTCTCCACCAGCAGGACATGCCCGAAGCGGGTCCGGCCGCCGGTGAGCGAGTAGGGCCGGACGCGGGCGGCCTTGCGGTCGCCGCCGCGCACCGGGAGTTTCTCGTGCCCGCCGTCACTCATCGCTCACGCTCCGCCAGCTCGGGCCTGGCCCCGGACCCGGGATCGGATCCGGACTCGGACTCGGACTCGGACTCCAGGGATTTACGCAGCTCGCTGCGGAGTTCGGGGGTCAGCACATGTCCGGCGCGGCCCACGAAGAGCGCCATGTGGTAGGCCACCACGCTCATGTCGCAGCTCGCGGAGCCGTGCACGCCGAGCAGCGAGCCATCGCTGATCGACATGATGAACACACTGCCCTCGGCCATCGCGATCATGGTGTGCTTCACCCCGCCGAAGTCCAGCACCTTGGCCGCGCCGACGGTGAGGCTGCCGATGCCGGAGACGATGGTGGCGAGGTCGGCGGCGGAGCCGCGCGGCCCACTGGGACGCTCCTCCCGCGCCTCCCGCGCTTCCGCGTTTCTCCCGGGGTCGGACGAGAGCAGCAGCAACCCGTCGGAGGAGACCACCGCGACAGAGAGGATGCCGGGCACCTCCTCGACGAGGTTGGTCAGCAGCCAGTGCAGATTACGGGCCTCACTGCTCAGTCCGAACGTACTGGGCGCGGTCAACTGCTTGCCTCCTCGACGGTGCCCCCCGTGAATTCTTCGGCCTCTGTGTGTCCTGCGTCGGATCCCGCGTCGGATGTCCGGGTGCGGGCCGTCTGCTCGGCGATCTCCACCGTCACGTCCCGGTGCCCGGCCTCGGCCCCCTTGCGGAACCCGCCGAGCCGCCGCCGCAGCGCCTCCGCGTCGACGGAACCGGTGCGCGGCCGGGGCGCGGCCTGCGGGGCGGTGATCCTGGGGGTGCGCTTGGGCAGCCCCTTGTCGGTGACGGGCTCCTCGGCATCGCCCGGATCGCCGTGGGGCCGCACATCGGGCGCGCGCTCGTGGGTGTCGGGCCCGATGGCGTAGGGATCGGACGCGGGGGCCGCGTGCTCCTCCAGCGGCTCGGGCGCCAGCAGCTCCATCGTGGTCTCGGCGGCGGGACTGGGCTCCCGCACCACCTTGCGCACCGGCAGCGGCGCCGGGACGACGGGCTCCGGCACGGACTCCCGTACGCGCTCCCGTTCCCGCAGGTGCTGCCGTACGTGCTCCCCCACGAGGCCGTCGGCGTCCGGCGCGATGTCCGGTACGGCGGTTTCCTGGACGGCGGCTTCCGGTACGGCGGCTTCCGGTACGGCGGCTTCCGGTACGGCGGTTTCCTGGACGGCGGTTTCCGGTTCGCCGGTCTCCGGTGCGTCCGGCGCGGCGGTGTCCGTAGCGTCGTCCGGGGCGTCCGGGGTGTCCGAGCCGTCCGGGGTGGGCGGCTCGTCCCGTACGGGTTCCAGCTCGTCCGGCGTCGCGGCGGCCACCGCCTGTTCCGCGAGGGCGACCAGGGGGTCAGCGGCCTCGGTGCGGCGGCCGTGCAGGACGTTGGAGTTGGCCTCGGCGTCGGCGCCGGGGAGGGTGAAGGTCCCGCTGGCGTCGGCGCCGGGCGCCGGGGCGGGGACGGCGGCCGGGCGCGGATCGGCGAGCAGTGTCCCGGGCAGCACCACGACGACGGCGATGCCGCCCTGCTTCTGCTCCCGGAGCTGGACCCGCACCTGATGGCGGTGGGCGAGCCGGGCCACCACGTACAGGCCGAGCCCCAGACCGTCGTCGCCCTCCTGCTCGTAGGGCGAGTCGGGGTCGAACTCGCCGAGCCGGGTGTTGAGCCGGACCATCCGCTCCTCGGTCATGCCGATGCCCTCGTCCTGCACGGAGAGCATCACCTCGCCGCTCTCCAGCAGCCAGCCGGAGACCTCGACGGGCATCTCGGGCGGGGAGAACGCGGTGGCGTTCTCCATGAGTTCGGCCAGCAGATGGGAGAGGTCGTCCGCGGCGAACCCGGCGACATGCGCGTGCGGCGGCAACGCGGCGATGCGGATCCGGTCGTAGCGCTCGATCTCGCTGACGGCGGCGCGGACGACATCGACGAGCGGGACCGGTCCGGCGCTGTGCTGGACATGCTCGGTACCGGCCAGCACCAGGAGGTTCTCGCTGTGCCGGCGCATGACGGTGGCGAAGTGGTCGAGCTTGAAGAGGGTGGCGAGCCGGTCGGGGTCGTCCTCGCGGTCCTCCAGTCCCTCGATGACCGCGAGCTGACGCTCCACCAGGCCCAGGGTGCGCAGCGAGAGGTTGACGAAGGTGGAGCCGATGGTGCCGCGCAGCCGCTCCAGGGCGGCGGAGGAGTCGGCGAGTTCGCCGCGCAGTTCCTCGCGGGCGTCCGCCATCCGCTGCCGCTGGGCGACCAGGTGCTTGCGGTCGGACTCCAGGGTGGCGATCCGCTCGTGCAGCGCGACGGCCTGGGCGTGCAGGGTGTTGACGGACCGGACGACCTGCGCGAACTCGTCGTTGCGGCCGGTGAACTTCACCGCTTCCACGGCACGCGGGTCATCGGCCTCGGCGAGCCGGGCGGAACCGAGGCGCAGCACCGCGAGCGGGCGGGTGAGGGTGCGGGCCATGGCGGTGGCGATGCCGATGGTGAGCAGCAGCAGCGCGCCGAGCGCGGCGATCCGGATCTCCAGCGCGGTGACATCGTCGTCGCGCAGTGCCTCCAGATCGGTGGTCCGGCGTTCGTAGAGGGCGGACTCCACGCCGCGCATCAGCTCGATCCGGGCCGACAGGGCGGTGTCCAGCTCGTCGGCGGCGGTGGACAGCTCGCCATCGCCGAGCGTGGGCTGGTCGGTGAGGTCGGCCAGGAACTTGTCGGCGGAGTTGACCTCGGTGCCGGTGAGGGTGGAGTCGTAGGAGGTCTTGGCGCTTTCGGTGGCGCTCTCGTGGAAGCCGGCGAGGGCCGCGTCGGAGCGCAGCCGGGCCTGCTGGGCGGCGGCGGTGAGCGCGTCGCGGACCTCGGTGTCCTCCTCGGAGGACACGGTGGTCTCGATGGGCAGACCGGTGTAGGGGTCGTAGGTGGTCTCGGTGGTGGTCGGGACGCTGAGCGCGGCCAGCAGCAGGCCCCGGGTGGCGGCGGCCTGCTGGACGGCGGTGTCGAGTTCGGCGAGGGCGTAGCCGCCGGACCCGGCCCGTGGGGGCAGGTCCTCGGCCAGGTCCTCGGCGAGCTGGTGGAGTCCGGCGATGGCGTCGGAGTACGCCTGGTGCGCTTCGATGGCGGTGTTCTTGCCGGTGAGCGCGGTGCGGCGGACACCGGCGATGCTGTCCAGGTCCTCGCGCAGCGCGGCCGGGGTGCCGGGGTCGGCGCGCAGTTCGGCGACCTGGCGGTCCACGCGGGCGCTGTGCTGCTCGGAGGGCGCCATGGACTCGTCGCGGCCGGCCGCGACGAAGGAGGTGACCTCGTCGCGCTCGTCGGCGAGCGAGTGGGCCAGGGTGAGGGCGCTCTGGGTCGTCGCGGCCAGCGTCACCAGGTCCTGGGTGTCGCTGAGCCGGCCGGAGGCGTCGAGCACCGAGGGGGTGCCCGCACCGGCGACCGCCGCGGCGACCACGGCCACGGCGATGATCAGCCGGTTGCGTACATGGGTGGGCCGCCCGCGTCCGACGGCCGGGCCGGCCGGGCCCGCGGATCCCCCGGCGATGGTGCCGGGCGGGTACTCCTGACCTCCCGTGGGGGCCGTCCGCTTGCCTGCGCGCCGAAGCCGCTTCTTCTGCACCGGTGCTCGCATTCCTGACTCGCTGTACCCAAAGGGCCGGGTGACGTTCGGCCGGGTGACGTTCCGTCAATTCGGTGCAACTGGTGTGACCTCACCCGGTTTCGGTGACCGACCCTCCCAGTGCCGCTGGATGGTGGTCGCGCATCATCGGACCCGCCACCCGAAGGAGTGAACATCGGAGGGGAGTTGGCGGGCAAGTTCCTCCGGCCTGTGCGGAGGGGTGGGTCCCGCGCCCCAGTTGGACGTGCGGGACGCACTTTGACAGGATTCGCCGTCACCAGTTCCCGGATCACCGCATTTACTCGCAAAACCGGCGGCTGACCTGCGCCGCCGTGCCGTCTGGGCAGGCGTTGTCGCCCATTCGCGCAGGTTGTGAAGGCGTGGTGCAGACTGACGGGATGCGTACGGAACTGGTATCGGAGCCCGGTGAGCGGGCGCGGCCCAACGAGGACTTCGCGAGTGTCGGACTACCCGCCCACGGACAGGGCGGTTCGCTCGTGGTGCTCGACGGGGTGACACCACCGTCGGACGGGACGGGGTGCGCGCACTCCGTCCCCTGGTACACCGCGCGCCTGGGCGGGGCATTGACCGAGCTGACCGTTTCACTCACCGATGTCCCCCTTGCGGAAGCCCTGTCGCTCGCCATCGCGCGTACCGCTTCCGCACACGCCGAAACCTGTGACCTTTCTCACCCTCGCACCCCACAGGCAACGGTCGTCACCGTCCGCTGGTCCGCCACGGAGGTCGAATACCTGGTGCTCTCCGACTCGGCACTGCTGCTGGAGTCGCCCGATGGCCTGGTCACCCCGGTCCTCGACGACCGGCTCGACCGGGTGCCCCGGTCCACCCTGACCTCGGCGGCGGCGACCGACGCCACTCTCCGTAACAAGGAGGGCGGCTTCTTCACGGCCGCCGCGGATCCCTCGGTGGCGGCCCGCGCGGTGACGGGGACGCTGCCGCGCTCCGCGGTCCGCTCGCTGGCCGCCCTCACCGACGGCGCGACCCGCTGGACGGAGACGTTCCGCGAGGGCGACTGGACGGACCTGTTCCTCCACGTCCGCAAGAACGGCCCCCAGTCCCTGATCGACCAGGTACGGGCACGGGAGCGGGCCGACGCGGAGGAACGGGTGCATCTGCGGCGGAGCAAGACGCATGACGATGCGACGGTGGTTTTCGTGGAGTTCTGAGGGGGCTCTGGGTGGAGCCCCTGAGCAGAACAGTGCGTGGAGCCCTGAGTGGAGCGGCGCGTGGAACTCTGAGTGGAGCAGCGCGTGGAGCCCTGGGCAGAACTCTGGGTGGAGCCCTGGGGCGGGCCTCCGTCTCCGCCCCGGTCCGCCCTACTTCTCCATGCCCCGGTTCAGCTGCTGAAGGAGCCTCGCCAGTTCCGACACCTCGTGCCGGTCCCAGTGGGCGAGCTTGCTGACATAGCGGGCACGGCGGGCCTCGCGGACGCGGCCGACGCGGGTGCGGCCCTCCTCGGTGAGATGGACCAGCCAGGCCCGGCCGTCCGCCGGATCGGGCTCGCGGGCGATCAGGCCGAGGTCTTCGAGGGCGCGCAGCTGGCGGGACATGGTGGCCTTGCCGACGCCGATGTACCCGGCGAGGTCGGTGGCCCGCTGCCGCCCGCACTCGTCCAGCCGCACCAGCAGCCCGTACGCCGACGACTCCAGGTCGGGGTGGACCTCGCGGGCCATCTCGCCCTGGTTGGCCCGCGCCCGGCGCATGAACATCGTCAGCTCGCGCTCCAGGGCCAGGAACTCCCGGTGCACGACCGGATCCGGGCCCTGTTCCGATTCCCGCTCCGGCCGCTCCGACCGCCGCTCCGCGCCGTGGTCCACACCACTCGGCGTCGGCGCCGGTTCGCCCCGATGCCCGTCGCCGTTTCCGTCCTCGTGCACGTCAGCACCCCTGCCCGGTTTCCCGTTCATGAAAGTTTCCGCCAGGAGCTGTCATCTCCGCAGCTCGGTCAGTATTTCGCAGGCGTAGACCAACGGCAGCCTCCGACCCCTCTTCGGGCGAAGGCCCGGGGTCCCCCTCACGGG
>NZ_JBHYUG010000060.1:0-51585 GCF_042749375.1 Streptomyces sp. NPDC059477
CCCCGGCCCCCACCCCACCCCGCCCCCCCTGTGGGTCGGGGGTGTGGGGGTGTGGGTGTGGTTAAACCCCAACCGGCACAACCTTCGTGTCGACGTCGCCGTCGACGGCCGCCGCGAGCTGCGGCACCAGCCGCTCCACGACGTACGGCAGGCTCAGCACCGTGCCCATGGACAGCGCGTTGCCGTAGTCACTGCTCTCGGAGACGAAGACCTCGCGGCCCTGCTTCACCACGTTCAGGTCCTTGTACGAGGCGTCCTCGTGCAGGGTGCCGGGGTCCTTGGCGACGTCGGTGACCTGCCAGACCACGGCGTCCTGGTCGAGCAGGTCGGTGCGCTCCTTGCTGATGTTGGCGCCGAACTGGTCGCCGATCAGCTCGTCCAGGTCGGCGGGCAGGCTGAAGCCGAGGTCACCGAGCAGATGCGAGCGCGGGTCCTGGCTGCCGAAGACGAACATGCCCTCGTACGGCGTGGCCACCACCGCCGAGGCGCCCTTGAACGCGGGGTTCTCGGCGGCGGCGGAGCTGATCGCGTCCTCGGTCGCCTTGACGGCCGCGGCGGCCTCGTCCTCCTTGCCGAGCGCCTTGCCGATGATCTCGGTCTGCTCCTGCCACGACACGCCGTAGTCGTTGTACTGCTTCGGCTGGGCGACGACCGGCGCGAACTTCGACAGCGACTCGTACTGCTCCTCGGTGAGCCCGCCGTACACGGCGAGGATCAGATCGGGGTCGAGGGCGGCGATCTTCTCCACCTGCGGGCCCGTCCCGGTGTCCGTGAGCACGGTCGGGGTCTCGGCGCCGGCGAGCTTGTCGGCGGCCCAGGGGCCGACGGCACCGTCGTAGCCGCCGAGCCATTCGGTGGTGCCGACCGGGACCTCGCCGAGGGCGAGGACGGAGTCCTGGTCGGTGAGGCCGACGGTGACGATCCGCTGGGGCTCGGACTCGATGGTGGTGCTGCCGTACTTGTGGTCGAGGGTGACCGGGAACGCGCCGGAGGAGCTGCCCTCCGTACCGGTCGCCGCGGAGTCGGATCCTGAGTCGTCGTCACCGCCGCACGCGGCCGTGGCGAACAGGAGGGTGGCACTGGCGAGCGCGGCGGCGATCCGGGGCGCCCTGCGGGAGCGGAACATCGGTGGTCCTTCGGTTTCGGGTTCCTGTGGAGCGGGGTCGTGCGGGTGTGCGACGTGGGGGGGGTGTGGCCGGGGGTGGCCGTGGGGGGGCGGGGCTAGGGGTGCGGGTCGGGGGTGTCGCGGGTGTCCGACCAGGCGTCCCAGAGGGCGGCGTAGCGTCCGCCGGCCGCGCGCAGCCCGTCGTGGGTGCCGGTCTCGACGATCCGGCCGCCGTCCATGACGACGACCCGGTCGGCGGCGGCGGCCTGGCTGAGCCGGTGGGCGACGATCAGCGCGGTGCGGCCGTCGACGGCACGGGCGACGCCCTTCTCCAGGGCGCGGGCCCCGGCGCTGCCGGCCTCGGCGGTGGCCTCGTCGAGGATCACCAGGGGCGGGTCGGCGAGGATCAGCCGGGCCAGCGCGAGGGCCTGGGTCTGGGCGCCGCTGAGCTTGTGGCCGTCGTCGCCGACGACCGTGTCCAGTCCGTCGGGCAGCGCGTCGGCCCAGGTGAGGGCTTCGACACGGTCGAGGGCGGCGCGCAGTTCACCGTCGGTGGCATCGGGTTTGGCGAGCCGGAGGTCGTCGGCGAGGGGGCCCGCGAAGACATGGGTCTCCTGGGTGATCAGGGCGAGGGTGCCGGTGGCGCCGAGTTCGGTGGGCGGCACCCCGCCGACCAGGACCGTGCCGGAGGCGGGCGGCTGGATACCGGCGACGAGCCGGGCCAGGGTGGTCTTGCCCGCGCCGCTGGCCCCGACCAGCGCGACGCGTTCGCCGTGCCGGATCGTCAGGTCGATGTCGTGCAGCACGGGGTGGCCCAGCCGGTAGGCGTGGCCGAGTCCGCGCACGGTGACGTCGACGCCGCCGGGCCGCACGGCGTGTCCCGCGTCCGGCTCCGCGGGCAGGTCGGTGACGCCGACGAGGCGGGCCAGTCCTGCGGTCGCCGACTGGGCGTCGTCCAGCAGCGCGAGGGCGGCGTTGACCGGCCCGAACAGGCTGTGGAAGTACAGGGCGGCGGCGGTCGCCGTACCGATGGAGGCGGCGTCCTCGCGGACCAGCCAGTAGCCGGTGAACAGGACGGCGGCGAGCCCGAGGTACTCGGCGATGTGCAGCCTGCTGTAGAAGCCGAGGACGAGCCGGACGCCCCGCATGGTCAGCTCCACCACGGACCGGGACCGTTCGGCGACCCGCTCGGTGTGCTCGCCCTCCATGCGCAGCGCCCGCACGGTGGAGCTGCCCGCGACGGTGTCCAGAAGTTGCTGCTGCTGGGCGCCCGCGGCGACGCGCTGCGCGGCGTACAGCGGTACGGCCCGGCGCACGTACCAGCGGGCGGTGGCCGCCTGGACCGGCACGGCGAGCAGCGCGGCCAGCAGGAACCGCCAGTCGAGCAGGGCCAGCGCGCCGAAGGTGAGGACGATGGTGAGCAGCGAACGGGCCAGTTCCGGCAGGGCGTTGCGGACGGCCTCGGCGATCAGGGAGACATCGGCGGTGACCCGGGCGGTGAGGTCCCCGGCGCCCGCCTTCTCGACCCGGTCCAGGGGCAGGGCCAGGGCGCGTTCGACGAACCGTTCGCGCAGCCGGGCGAGGGCGGTCTCGCCCAGCCGGGACAGCAGGGACAGCCCGTATCCGGTGCTGAGGCCCTGTGCCACCGCGACGGCGACCAGCAGGGCGGCCGTGGTGGTGACGGCGTCGACGGAGCCCCGGTCGGCGGCGAGGTCGACGATCCGGCCCAGCAGCGGCTGCACCAGCAGGCCGATGGCGGTGGCGCCGACCATGACGGCGAGCGCGAGCAGGGCGGAGGCGCGCATCGGGCGCAGCAGTTCGGCGACGGCGGCCCGGGTGCGGGCGCCGGTGGCGGTGGGGAGCAGGTCGGGCGAGTCGGTACGGGGGGTGGGCCGCTGCTCGGTCATGCGAGCACCGCCGTGCGGTAGGTGCCGGACTCCCGGACCAGCGAGGTGTGGGTGCCGCTCGCCGTGACCGTGCCGCCGTCGAGCAGGACCACCCGGTCGGTGACGGCCAGCAGGGCGGGGCTGTTGGTGACCAGGAGCGTGGTGCGGCCCCGGCGTACGTCCCTGATGCCGTCGGCGATCCGGGCCTCCGTCACGGCGTCGACGGCGGTCGCCGGTTCGTGGACGACCAGGACGGGCGGGTCGGCGGCGAGGGCGCGGGCGAGGGCCACGCGCTGGCGCTGGCCGCCGGAGAGCGAGCGGCCCCGGGAGGTGACGGGCGTGTGCACGCCGTCGGGCAGGGCGCGGGCGACCTCGTCGGTGCCGGACGCGGCCATGGCGGCCACCGGGACCGAGGTCCGGTCGGGCAGGGCGGCGGTGACGTTCTCCAGCAGGGTGCCCTCGAACAGGTCGGCGTCGTGCTCGGCGACGAGGATCGCGGCGCGGACGTCGGCGAGGGCGAGCGCGGTCAGGTCGGTTCCGTCGAGTTCGACGGCCCCGGTGTCCGGGTCGGCGCCCCGGGCCAGGCAGCGCAGCAGCGCGGTGGTGTCGGCAGGGTCGGTGGCGACGACGCCGAGGATCTCCCCGGGCGCGATGTCGAGATCGAGGCCGCGGACACCGCCGTAGGACAGGTCGCGCAGGCGCAGCCGTCCGGTGCGGGCGGGCGATGCGGTGGCGGGCGGGTTCGGCACGGCTCCCTCGGCGTCCAGGACGGCGGCGATACGGGTGGCGGAGGCGCGGCCCTGGGCGAGTTCGGCGTTGACCCAGGAGAACTCGGAGAGCGGGCCGATGAGGAAGAGGGCGAGGGCGACGCAGGAGACGAGTTCGCCGAGCCCGATGTCACCCTGGGCGGCGAGCCGTCCGCCGACGAGGGCGACCAGCGCGATGAACGCGCCGGTGAGCATGGTCACCACGCCCTGCTGCCAGGCTTCGGCGCGGGCGGCGCGCAGGGTGGCGGACAGGGAGTCGCCGCTGACCTTCCGGTAGCGGGCGACGGCGGCGGTCTCGGCGCCGATGCCCTTGAGGACCCGGAGTCCGGCCACCAGGTCGGCGGCGACACCGGAGGCGCGAGCGGCGCGGTCCTGTTCGGTCTCGCTGCGCCGCTCCAGCGGGGCGCTGAGGAGATGGCCGAGCCACAGCAGCAGCGGGGTGCCGAGCAGGACGAGCAGTCCGAGGGTGACGGAGACCATCAGCAGGGCGACGGCGGCGACCACGAGTCCGGCGGTGGCCGCGAGGGCGACGATCAGCGCCATGGTGACGGCGCCGACCCGACGGGCGTCCTCGGTGGCGGTGTTGGCGAGTTCGCCGGGCAACCGGCCCTCGTCCGCGCCGCCTTCGGGTGCCAGGACCCGGCCGATCAGTTCGGTGCGCAGCCGGTGAGCGGCCGTCACGGCGGCGCGTTCCCCGGCGCGGGCGCTGAACCGGAAGCTGAAGGACAGGGCGACGTAGACGACGGCCAGGACGCCCAGCCAGAGCAGCAGTCCGGGGACGTCGCCGTCCACCACCCCGCGCTCGACGGCGAGTCCGATGACCACGGGCACCAGGGCCTCGCCGGTCTGATGACCCATGCCCAGCACCGCGCCGACCGCGACATCGCGCCGCTGCCCGCCGACGGCACGCCGCAGCAGCTTCCGGCCCCGTGGGTCCGCTCTCCTCACGTATCCCCCCGGACCGTGTTCCACAGCGCGGCGATCTGTCACCACGCAAAGACTTAGGTAAGCCTAACTATATGTACCGGCGCCAGGCTAGCCCTGTGGGCAAAGGGTGGTTGCCCTTTGATCACGGTTCGGTTCCGACGTTCGGATCGACGGCCCGCCCCGCGCCTCTTGCCCTCACGCGTAACCCATGGGTTACGCTTCAGCCATGGACGAGCTGTCCGATGCCGCCGAGGCCATCGCCGATCCTGTCCGCCGGGAGATCCTGGTGATGCTGCGGCACACCCCGCTCACGGCCGGTGAGATCGCCGCCCGGTTCACCATCACGCGCCCGGCGGTCAGCCGTCATCTGCGGGTGCTGCGCGAGAGCGGGCTGGTCCGTGACGAGCGGATCGGCCGGCACCGCCACTACTCCCTGGTCGCCACCGGGCTGACCGAGCTGGCGGGCTGGCTCACCCAGTTCGGCGGCACCCGCCCCGACTGGCGGCAGCGGCTGGACGCGCTGGACACGGAGGTCCACCGCACCCGCCGGGACCGCCGCCACACCTCGCCGACCGCGGCACCCGCCCCCGCGCCGGTGCCCACGCCCACCGCCGTACCCGACCCACCGGTGGCCGACCCACGACCCCACCCTTCCTCCCACCCCCGAAAGGACACGGCATGACGACTTCGGAGCCCACCGGACGGCTGGAGCCCACGCCCACCGGCCACGACCTGATCCTCGCCCGCAGCTACCGCGCGCCGGTCGCCGACGTCTGGGCGAGCGTCACCGAGTCCACGCGCACGGCCCGCTGGTTCGGCCCCTGGCGGGGCGAGCCCGGTCCGGGGCGCACGATCGAGGTGCAGTTGAGCTTCGAGGAGTCGGCGGACTGGTTCCCGGTCCGGATCGACGCCTGCGAACCACCCCACCGTCTCGCGGTCTCCACCCAGGACGCGGCCGGCGCCTGGTCGATGGAGCTACGGCTCACCGAGTCCGCCGGCACCACGGAACTCCAGCTGGTCCACCATCTGACCGACACCGAGCAGGCCGGCTCGACCGGACCGGGCTGGGAGTACTACCTCGACATGCTGACGGCCGCCCGCACCGACACCCCGCGCCCCGATTTCGCCGACTACTACCCGGCCCAGAAGGCGTACTACGAGTCGCTGGCCAAGCCCTGACGGCCGCCCATCGTCCGTCGTCCCCGGCCCTGACGCCCGCCCGTTCGAAAACCACGGGCGTCCCCTCGTCCCCCCCCTCTACACTCCCCCGCATGACGACGTACTTCTTCCCCCTGCGCTAGCCCCCGTCGGCGAAGCGAGGAACCCCCGTCGCCGGCGACGCGGGGCAGCGGAGCGCTGTCCCGGGCGCTGATGTGGAAGAAGCCCCTCACTCATGCACACGCCTCTCGTGGCACGGTGTGTCCGCGGTCTGGAGTCCGCGGTCGCCGCCGAGATCCTGCGGTTCCCGGACACGGCCGTCACCGGCCTGCGCCATCGCGAAGTCCGGTTCCGCGCCTCCGGTTCGCCGCCGTCGCCGCGCACGGCCGACGATGTGTTCCTGTTCGCGGCCCGGCGCCCCGACATCGGCCCGGCCCGGCGGTCCCTCGGCCTCCTCACCGAGCTGGTCACCGGCAGCGACATCGCCGCCCTGCTGCGCCTGCGCCGCACGGCCACCGGCTCGGCCGCCCCCACCGGCATCGATGTCTCGGCGTCGTTCCTCGGCAGCCGCGGCTTCAACCGGTACGACGCCGAGGACGCCGTGGGACAGGCGTTGTCCCGGCGGATCGGTGTGCCCCACCACTCCCGGCGCGAGGGCGTTCCGGTGCCGCCGGGCCACTGGGGCTGGCGGCTCACCCTGGACGGCGAGCACGCGACGCTGATGCTGCGCGCCGGTGACCGGCCGCTGCACCGCCGCGCCTACAAGCGGCACACCGTCCCCGGCACCCTGCATCCGCCGGTGGCGGCGGCGATGGCCGCGATGGCGGAACTGCGGCCCGGCGCGGTCGTCGTGGACCCGTGCTGCGGCGCCGGGACCCTTCTCGCGGAGGCCGCCGTGCTCGAACCGGCGGCCCGGTGTCTCGGGTTCGACCTGTCCGGGCGGGCGCTGGACGCGGCCCGCGCCAACACCCGGGGGCTGCCCGTCACCGTGGAGCGCGGGGACGCGGGCCGGCTGCCGCTCGCGGACGGGAGCGTGGACCGGGTGCTGTGCAATCCGCCGTGGGGCGGTCAGGTCCCGGCCCGGGGCGCGCTCGCCGGGGCGCCCGAGCGCTGGTGGCGGGAGCTGCGCCGGCTGCTCGCCCCGGACGGGACGGCCGTGGTGCTGCTGCCCGGCGCCGGGCCGTTGACGGCGGCGCGGGTCGCGGGCCGGTCCCCGGCGCGCGGGCCGCGGGTGCGGGGGTGCGGGGGGGGGGCGGGCCGCCGCCCCCCCCCCCGCCCCCACCCCGCGCGCCCCCCGGCCGGGCTCCCGCGGCCCGGCGCGTGGCTGTTGACGGCGGCGCTGGACGCGGGCCTGTCCCCGGCGCACGTCCAGCGGGTCCGGGTGTCCGGGGCCGAGGCGTTCGTGGTGCGGCTGCGGCCGGTCAGCTGTCCTTCTGATCGCCCCAGCCGTGCCAGCGGTCGACCTCGATCCACGCGCTGACCCGGGGGCTCACCCGGTCGGGGTAGGGCTTGCCCAGGTACTGGTCCGCCAGCCGGTCGATGTCGGTGAGCCCCTCGTCGTCGTACATCTCCGCCACCCGCCCGATCAGGGTGACGTGGTTGTACCAGTTGCCCTCGTCGAGGACGGTCAGGGTCACGCGCGGGTCGTTGCGCAGGTGCTTGAGGCGGACCCGGGTCCGGTCCAGGTTGATCAGGACCCGGCCGTCCTCCCACAGGTACCAGGTGGCCGTGGACACCGGCGTGCCGTCCTTGCGCAGGGTGGCCATCACACACGGGTTGGGGCGGGCCAGCATCTCCTGGGCACCTTGCGGCAGAGGCGGTCGGGACACGGGGTCTCCTCCGATTTCGATCGACATGGACGATCACCCATGCTCACATGAACGCGAACGAACAGCACACCCGACGCACAAGGACACCACCGCATGAGCCACGCCCAGCCGTTCGATGTCCCGCCCGCGCTGGCCCGGTCGTACGCCAGGGCCTTCGGTGCGCGGGGCACGGAGTGGATCGCCGGATCGGCGGATCTCGTCGCCGACGCGCTGGACCGCTGGGCGCTGCGGCGCGACGGCGCGCCCGGCTCGGGGGAGGCGTCGCTGACGCTGCCGGTGCGGCGCGCGGACGGCACGCCCGCGATGCTCAAGCTCCAGCTGCCCCGCGAGGAGACGGCGGCGGCGATCCTGGGGCTGCGCACCTGGGCCGGCGCCGGGACCGTCCGGCTGCTCGACCACGACCCCGACACCAGCACCATGCTGCTGGAGCGGCTCGACGCCACCCGCAGTCTCGCCACCGTCGAGGACGACGACACCGCCCTGCGTGCCCTGGCCGCACTCCAGGCCCGGCTGGTCGCCCGCCCGGCACCCGCCGGGCTGCGGGGACTGGGGGACATCGCCGCGGAGATGCTGGAGCAGACCCCGGGGGCGGTACGGAAGTTGTCCGACCCGGCGGACCGGCGCCGGGTCGGCGACTGGGCCGCGGCGGTCGCCGAACTCGCCGGTGAGCCCGGCGACCGGCTGCTGCACTGGGATCTGCACTACGAGAACGTCCTCGCCGCCGAGCGCGAGCCCTGGCTGGCCATCGACCCCGAACCGCTCGCGGGCGACCCCGGGTTCGATCTGTGGCCCGCGCTGGACAGCCGCTGGGCGGACGTGGTCGCCGCCGATCCCCGGCGGATCGTCCGCCGCCGCTTCGACCTGCTCACCGAGGCGCTGGAACTGGACCGCGCCCGCGCGAGGGGCTGGACGCTCGGCCGACTGCTCCAGAACGCGCTGTGGGACATCGCCGACGGCGAACGGGCGCTCGCCCCGGAGGCGGTGGCCCTGGCGGAGGCACTGCGCGACCGCTGAGCGGCCTCGCCGTCACAGCACCGCGATGTCCAACGGCCCCTCCCCGGCGGACAGCCGCCGGGTGTCCGCCGACTCCAGGTCAACGACCGTCAGGCCGTTCCCGTAGCCGTCGCGCTGGAAACCGCCGGTGACGTGGGCGGTGAGGTCGTCCTTGGCGACGGCGACGCTCTCGTGCGGGCCGTCCAGCGGGATCGCCCGCTCCGCCCCGCCGGGCTCCCGGACGGTGAGCGAGGGCCCCGCGTCGGCGGACGGGTCGACCGGGCCGGTCCCGACGACGAGGAGAGCGCCGTCCTCGGTGATCCCGGCGCCGTGCTGAGGGGTGTCGGCGGTCATTCCCTGGACCGACGGACGGCCGACGTCTCCGGACTGACCAGCCTGCGCACGGCGTGGGGCCGGTTCAACCCGGAGAAGTACGCCGCGCTCCGGGGCCGGATCCGCTGATCGGCAACCTGTTCTCGGCGCCGGACCCGTGGTACGTCCCGCAGGAGAGCGGCGAGAAGACCGGGGCTCGCGCCGGGCATCGGCAGCGACATCGCCCGCACCTCACTGCTCGACCCGCTGGAAGGCACCACCGCACTCGCCGAGTCGCTCGGCGCGGACCTGAGCGCCCAGAGGGCCACCGTCGCCAAGGCCCGTTCCGCCTGGTGATCGAGCGCCTCGGGCAGGCGGAGCGGCTCGATGTCCGGGGCCCTTCCGGTGGATCTCCGTGGGTACTACTCCCCCAGCTTGCGGGCGAGTTCCTTCGCGGCGGTGACGATCTCCGGGTCCCTCTCCGTGAGCAGCAGCCGCACATGGCCGCGCCGGGCGTGGACCGCCTGGCGGGCGGCGCGCTCCCAGACCACGTGGTTCTCCCGGTGGTTGAGGAGCTTGGGGTACGCGGCGGCGGTGGTCTCCCACTGGCGGGCCTCGGCGACGGCGGCGAGCAGCCGGATGATCCGCGGCCTGACCTTCACCTGCGGCAGCTGGGCGAGATCCCAGAGGTAGGGGACGACGGCGGCGGTCGCCTGATGGACCACGAAGCCGTACTGGCAGATCCGGTCGCGCAGTTCGGTCAGGGCCGCGTCGGCGGTGTCCTGGTTTCCCCAGGCGATCTTGCTCAGGAGCCGCGGAACGGCGGTGGCACTGCCGGTGGAATCCTTGATCGCCTGCCAGGGCACCTCGCCCAGCGAGCCGAGCGGGTCGGGCCGGGGGGCTCCCTTGGCCAGCGGTTCGTGCTCTGCGCGCTCGGTGTTCGGCTGGTGCGTCGAATCGGTGCGCATGGCGTGGGCCTTTCCGCAGCGGTCGTCTTGGTTCGGAGGGACTCGAATCGAAGGATCCGATTCGAAGGATCCGGATCGATGGATCCGAATCGGAGGGATTCGGTTCGGAGGAACTCGGTCCAGAGGGACTCGGCGCGGAAGGATTCGCATCCCCCCGAACCGAAGAAGCCCGAAAGCGGCGGTCCGATCGGCCCGACCTGTCCCCCGCCTTTTCCGGGGCTCGGCCGGCGGTCCGGCGCTCCCTGACGCGTTGTCATGATCCAGCGTCCGCCCGGGGGTTGACGCCGCAGCTATTATCCACACTGTCAGCCCAGGCGTGCAATTGCACGAGAAATTGCGCGAATTTCAGGTACCCCGCAGAACACGAGCAGCGAGGAGATCGCCGTGCCGTCCATACCGAACGGAGTCCGGGCCAGCTCCCTGGACGTCGACTGGATCAAGAGCCGTCACAGCGGCGCCGAGGGCAACTGTGTCGAGGTCGCCCCCCTGATCGACGGAAGCGTCGCGATGCGCAACTCGCGCGATCCCGACGGACCCGCGCTCGTCTACACCCCCGCCGAGGTCGCCGCGTTCCTGGCCGGCGCCAAGGACGGGGAGTTCGACCATCTGACCTGAAATCGCCGTCGCCGGAGCCGGTGCCGGCGGATCCGGGGGTTCCGGCGGCCCCGGGACGGTCCGGGTGGCCCGGCAGTGGTTCGGGTGGCCCGGATCCGGTCCCGCCTCGGGGTGATCGCGTCAACTCCCGGGCGGCCGAGGGCACCTACGCCGGTCCACTGCCCGCGCGATGCGATAGTGTCGATGTCCCTTTTGCTGTCTGCCGGGAGTCAGGATGTCCGCCGATTCACCGCGCGTCTCCCGCCTCCAGCCGTATCTGGACCGCGCCGAGCCCGCCCCCACCCTGCTGAAGATGCTGGTCGGGGTGCAGCTCGCGGGTCTGCGCGAGGACGCGGAGCTGAGTCAGGAGCAGGCCGCGCGCAGGGTCGGCTTCAGCCCGGCGAAGCTGTCGCGGATCGAGGCGGGCAAGGGCCGCAAGCCACCGACCGAGACCGATGTCCGCGCGCTGCTCGCTCTCTACGAGGTCGACCCGTACGAGACGTCGGTGCTGATCGAGCTGCTCCAGCGGGCGGGCCGGCCGGGTTGGTGGCAGCGCTATGACAAGCGGCTGATGCCGGAGTGGTTCGACCGGCTGGTGGGGCTCCAGGAGGCCGCCGCGTCCATCCGTACGTTCGAGCTCCAGTATGTGCCGGGCCTGTTGCAGACGCGGAGGTACGCCGAGGCGGTCGTCCGCCGGGGTCTGCCCGTGGCGCCCGAGCACGAGGTGCGGCGCCGGGTCGAACTGCGGACCCGCCGTACCCGGTTGCTGGACCGCGAGGATCCGCCCCGGCTGTGGGCGGTCCTTGATGAATCGGTACTGCTGCGGGTGCTGGGCGATCGTGCGGCGATGCGGGAGCAGCTCGCGCACCTCATCGAGATGGCGCAGCGTCCGCACATCACGGTGCAGGTGGTACCGCTCGATGTCACCGACGCCTCGGCGCCGGTCATACCGATCACCTTTCTGCGCTTCGACGGACTCGATCTGCCGGACGTGGTGTATCTGGAGCACATCAAGAGTGCGAACTTCCTGGAGGACCGGGACGAGACGGAGGAGTACCGCCTCACCCTGGACCGGCTGGCCGACGACGCGCTCACCCCGCGCGAGACCCTGAAACTGCTGCGGTCGACGCGGGAGGAGCGCTACCCGGAGCAGTGAGGGCGCCGCGTGGGGTGAGATCGCGGGACCCGGCGGGACAGTCGCCGGGGTCTGTCACCGGACGCGGCCGACGCCGCCGTACTCGATCCATTCGTGGGTGAGCTGGCGGGGGGCGACCTCGGAGTCGGGGCGCCAGGTGGAGACCTCGACCAGGCCGGGGTCCAGGATCTCCAGGCCGTCGAAGAGGGCGGCGACGTCGCTCGGCTCACGGACCCGGCCCCAGTGGCCCTGGGTGGCCTGGTTCATGAAGTCGGTGACGAACTTGCGTACCTCGGGGTCCTCGCTGACCAGCTGGCACATCACCAGGTAGCTGCCGGGCGCGAGGCGCTCCTTGAACCGCTCGACCACGGCCTGCGGGCCGTCGGTGTCGCTGTCCGGGATGCAGTGGAAGACCGAGTTGAACAGCACCGCCACCGGCTGGTCGAAGTCGATCAGCCGCTCGGTGTCGGCGTGGCCGAGTATCTCGGCGGTGCCGCGCATGTCGGCGTGGATCACGGCGGTGCGCTCGTCCTGCTCCAGCAGGGCCCGGCCGTGCACCAGGACCATCGGGTCGTTGTCGACGTACACCACGTGCGCGGTGGGGTCGTGGCGCTGGGCGACCTGGTGGACGTTGTTCTGGGTGGGCAGGCCGGAGCCGTGGTCCAGGAACTGCCGTATGCCGAGGTCCTGGGCGAGGACCTTGACGACCCGCTGGAGGAAGCGGCGGTTGTTGACGGCGAGGCGGCGGGTGCTGGGGACGACCTGGTCCAGCTGCTCGCAGGCCGCGCGGTCGGCGGCGTAGTTGTCCTTGCCGCCGATGTAGTAGTCGTACATCCGGGCGGCTGTCGGGACGTTGGCGTCGATCTCCGTGGACAGCTTCTTACCCGTGCTCATCGATCCCCCAGCTCCGTACCGCGCCCTGCGTACTGGCCTTACAGGCTGTACATCCTAGGGACCCCGCAGTCACCCGGGCCAGTGCGGGGCGAAGATCACGGCAGGGATTTGGTTACGGTTCCGGATCGGCGCCGAAGGGTCAAGTCGGCTGGGGTGCAATCGAGTTGAGTCCATGGGCGGTGGATGCGGGTGGATGCCCTGGTCACAGGGGGCGGCCCGGTCCGGCGGAGGGTGCTTAGGGTAGGCTAACCTTCTCCGCGTGAGTACTGGTGAAGAGCGGCCGGGTCTGCGCGGCCATCAGCTGTCGGCGACCGCCGTGACGGTGGCGTACGACGGTGTCGACGTCGTGCACGACGCGGCCCTCACCCTGCGGCCCGGCCAGGTGACCGCGCTGGTGGGGCCGAACGGCAGCGGCAAGTCGACGCTGCTGCGGACCCTCGCGCGGCTGCAACGGCCGCGCCGGGCCGAGGTCGTCATCGACGGCGGTATCGACGGACTGGCCCTGTCGCCGCGCGCGTTCTCCCGTCATGTCGCCCTGCTCACCCAGGCGCGGCCCACACCCAGCGGGCTGACCGTGCGGGACGTGGTCGAGTTCGGCCGCTACCCCTACCGGGGCCGTTGGGGCGGCGCCGACCCGGGCGGCCGGGCCGCCGTGGATCGCGCGCTGGCGCTGACCGGTGTCGCCGAGCTGGCCGGGCGCGGGGCGGAGCATCTGTCCGGCGGCCAGCTCCAGCGGGTGTGGCTGGCCGGCTGCCTCGCGCAGGAGACCGGCGTGCTGCTGCTCGACGAGCCCACCACCTATCTCGACCTGCGCTACCAGGTGGAACTCCTGGACCTGGTGCGCGACCTGGCCGACGAGCACGGCATCGCCGTCGGGGTCGTGCTGCACGACCTCGACCAGGCGGCGGCCGTGGCCGACCGGATCGTCCTGCTGGCCGCCGGGCGGATCGTCGCCGACGGATGCCCCGAGGACGTACTGACCCCGGAGCGCCTCAGCGAGGTCTACGGCATCCGGATCGAGGTCGACACCGATCCCCTCACCGGCCGGCTGCGCACCCGCGCACTCGGCCGCCACCACACCCGAAGCGAAAGGCTCCGCACCACCTCATGAGACGACACACCCTGCTCACCGTCTGTGCCGTCGCCGCCGGGGCGCTGGCCCTGTCCGCCTGTGGCACCACCGAGCCCGCCGCCGACCCGTCCGGGTCGTCCGCCGGCGCCCTCACCCTGACCGACGCCTCCGGAGCCGAGGTGAAGCTCGACGGTCCCGCGAAGAAGGTCGTGGGCACCGAGTGGAACGTCGTCGAACACCTCGTCAGCCTGGGCGTGGACCCGGTCGGGGTGGCCGACATCGAGGGCTACGGCCTCTGGGACACCTCGGCCCCGCTGACGAACGAGCCCAAGGAGATCGGCACCCGGGGCGAGCCGAGCATGGACGCCATCGCCTCGCTGTCGCCGGACCTGATCGTCACCACCACCGACCTGCCGGACGCGGCCGTCGAGCAGCTGCGTGACGTCGCCCCGGTGCTCAAGGTGCGCTCCGCCGACTCGGCCGACCAGATCGGCCAGATGAACAAGAACCTCGATCTGATCGCCGAGGCGACCGGCACCACCGAGCAGGCCGAGCAGATCAAGAAGGACTTCGACGCGAAGATCGCCGAGGGTAGGCAGGCCCTCGCGGACGCCGGGCTGAACGGCGCCGAGATCGCCTTCGCCGACGGCTATGTCACCTCCAACCAGGTGTCCCTGCGGCCCTACACCAGCACCTCGCTGATCGGCGAGGTCAACGAGCGGCTCGGGCTGAAGAACGCCTGGACCGTCGAGGGCGACGCGGACTACGGGCTGGGCGCCACGGACGTCGAGGGGCTCACCACGCTCGGCGACGACGTCCAGTTCGCCTACATAGGCAACGAGGGTGACGCGGCCAGTGATCCTTTTGCCAATGAGCTACAGGACAACTCGGTGTGGACGTCGCTGCCGTTCGTGAAGGCCGGGGACGCGCACCGGCTGCCCGACGGCATCTGGATGTTCGGCGGCCAGCCGTCCATGTCGGCGTACGTCGACGGCGTCGTCGCCGCCCTGACGAAGTAGCGCGATGGCGGTCACCGCACCCACCCCCACCGCCGACGCGGCGGCCGTGCCGTCCCGGGCGGGCGCCGCCGCGGTGACGGCCGGGCTGGTGCTGCTGGTGGCGGCCCTGGCCGTCGTCGACATCACCCAGGGCACCGCCGCCGTGGGACCGGCCGAGGTGGTCAAGGCGCTCACCGGCCGGGCCGAGGCGGGCGACGCGTCGGTCGTCATCGAGTCCCGGCTGCCGCGCATGACCGCCGGGATCCTGGTCGGGGTCGCGCTCGGCATGGCGGGCGCCGCGCTCCAGGCCGTGAGCCGCAATGTGCTCGCCGCGCCGGACACGCTCGCGGTCAACGCGGGCTCCTACGCGGCGCTCGGTCTCACCGCCGTCACCGGCGTCTCGCTGCCGCTGCTGGCGTCCTCCGGGGTCGCCTTCGCGGGCGGGCTGGCCGCGGCGTGCGTGGTGCTCGCCCTGTCGGGCCTGGGCGCCGGAACCGTACGGCTGGTGCTGGCCGGTACCGCGCTCGCGCTGGGGCTCACCTCCATCACCGAGGGCATGCTGCTGCTGTTCCCGCAGGAGACCGAGGGTCTCTACCAGTGGAACCAGGGCAGCATCGCGCAGAGCGGCTTCGACGGGGTGGCGCAGATGGCGCCGCTCGTGCTGGCCGGACTGGCCGGACTGCTGCTGGCGGCCCGCAGGATGGACGCGCTGGCGCTCGGCGACGACGCGGCCAGCGGGCTCGGCGTCCCGGTGCGGGCCACCCGCGTCACGGTGGTCGTGCTGGGTGTGCTGCTGTCGGCCGCCGCGGTCACGCTGGCTGGGCCCATCGGGTTCGTCGGGCTGTGCGCCCCGGCGCTGGTGCGCGGACTCGCCCGCCGGCAGCGGGGGTTCACCCGGACCCGGGTGGGTGTGCCGGTCGCGGGGCTGGTCGGCGCCGCCCTGGTGCTGGGCGCGGACGTGGTGCTGCGCGCCCTCGTCCCGGGGGACACGGCGGTGGCCGTGCCGACCGGGGTCGTCACCAGTCTCATCGGTGCCGTGTTCCTGGTCGTGATGGCGTCGCGGGCGCGGGACACCGGGGGCACGGCGGCCCAGGACCGGCTGCGCATCCGCAGCCGTACGGTCTTCCTGGCCGTCACCACCGTGCTGGTGGTGGCCCTGATCGGGGTCACCGTCGCCGCCGTCCTGCTCGGCGACAGCAAGCTGCTCCTCGGCGATGTCGTCAACTGGGCGCAGGGCCGGGCCGGGCGGACGGTGTCGTTCGTGCTGGACACCCGGGTGCCACGGGTGCTGGCGGCGCTGGGCGCGGGCGCGGCGCTCGCGCTGGCGGGCACGCTGGTGCAGGCGGTCACCCGCAATCCGCTGGCCGAGCCGGCCGTGCTCGGTGTGTCCGGGGGTGCCGCGCTGGGCGCGGTGCTGCTGGTGACGACCGTGCCGGCCGCCGGGACCTGGGGGATCGCGGGCGCTGCCTTCGCCGGGTCGGCCGCCGCCGCGTTCGTGGTGTTCGGGCTGGCGGCCCGCGACGGCTTCCAGCAGAACCGGCTGGTGCTGGTCGGTATCGGTGTGGCGGCCGGTACGACGGCCCTGATCAGCCTGCTCATCGTGTTGACCGATCCGTTCAACGCGACGAAGGCGCTGACCTGGCTGTCGGGTTCGACGTACGGCAGGACACTGCCGGATGTGCTGCCGATCGCCGGGGTGCTGCTGGTCGGGGTGGTGGTCGCGGTGGCCCGGCGCCGGGAGCTGGACCTGGTGGCGCTGGACGAGGACACGCCCCGGCTGCTCGGGCTGAACCTGTCGCGCGGGCGGCTGGGCTTCCTGGTGCTGGGCGTGCTGCTGAGCGCCACGGCGGTGGCGGCGGCCGGCACGATCGCCTTCGTGGGTCTGGTGGCCCCGCACGCGGCCCGCGCCCTGGTGGGCCGTCAGCACACCCGTGTGGTCCCGGTCGCGGTCCTGCTCGGCGCCGTCCTGGTCTGCACGGCGGATCTGCTGGGCCGCACGGTCATCGCCCCGGCCCAGCTCGGGGCGGGCCTGATGACGGCGGTGATCGGGACGCCGTACTTCTTGTACCTGCTGGTGCGGAGCCGGTGAGGCTCACGTGGGCGACCCGTGGCCGGCCCCGGCCGCCGTCGGCGAGGTGCCGGGTCACTCGCCCGGTGGCCGCCTGAGTACGGTGGCCTCGCCGTCGTGAGTATCCGCGCTCAGGGCGGCGAGGCCGGGGCCGCCGAGACTGGCGGCAGGTTCGTCGCTCGTCGTGGGAGGCAGTTGTGCTGAGTCGTGCCGCCGGGGTGCTGGCGCCCGTTCTGGGGCGTCTGACGGTGAGCCGTGAGGTGGTGACGGCGGTACCGGCCGGGTCGGTCTTCGTCGCCAACCACGACTCCATGGCCGACCCGGTGGTGGTGCTGGCCGCGCTGCGGCGGCTCGGGGTGGAACCGGCGGTCATGGCGACGGCGGGGCTGTGGCGGGTGCCGGTGCTGGGCGGGGCGCTGACGCGCGAGGGGCACATCCCCGTGCACCGCCGCTCGGCGCGGGCCGCCGACGCGCTGGACCTCGCGGTGGCGGCGCTGGCGGCCGGGCGGCATGTGCTGATCTACGGCGAGGGCGGGCTGCCGGACCGCACGGACGCGACGCCCGGCCCGCCGGAGCGGTTCCGCACCGGCCCGGCCCGGCTCGCGGCCAGGTCCGGCGCCCTGATCGTGCCGGTCGGACACGCGGGCGCCCGCCGGGTCTCCTCCGGTTCCACCGCGAAGCAACTGGCGGGGGCCGTCACGTCCCCGCTGCGGCGCCCGCACGTCCATGTCCATGTGGGCACACCCCTGCGGCTCCCCTCGGACGCCGAGCGCGCCACCCTCCTCGCACACCGGGCGGTGAGCACGGCATGGGGGCGTGCCGTACGGGCGGTGGGCGAGCCGGTGTGACGCGCGGGGCGGTGTGGGCGCCGGACGCGGCGGTGAAAGCCGCCGGTGCGGATCGAAGACCCCCTTCGCCAGCCCTCGCGGCGACCAGGTAATGCGCCATGCCGTGCGGGATCACACCGTCTGCGTCACCCGGTCCCACAGCCAGTACAGGCTGATGGCGACGATCGGGGTGCTCAGCGCGGGCAGGATCCAGCGCTGGGCGGGGGTGCGCCGGACCAGGAGGAGCAGCGGAAACACCACCGCGATGACGGCCAGTTGCGCCGCCTCGATTCCGGCGTTGAAGCTGAGCAGGGACAGAAGCAGCTCCCACGACCAGCCCTCGTCGATGCCGAGCGCCCCGGCGAAGCCCAGGCCATGGACCAGGCCGAAGGCGAACACGACGGGCAGCCGCCAGCGGCTCACGCCCTCGCGGTCGCGCAGGAACACGCCCGCCAGCGCCACCACCGCGATGGAGGCCGCGATCACCGGTTCCACCACCGCCCCCGGCACACTCACCACCCCCGTGGCCGCCAGCAGAAAGGTCACGCTGTGGGCGGCCGTGAACGCGGTCGCCGTCAGCACCACGTCCCGCAGACTCCGCGCGCCGATCAGCAGCGACAGCAGGAACAGCACATGGTCGAGGCCGAACAGCAGATGCTCGCCGCCCAGCACGAAGAACTCCCCGACCTGGCGTGCCTCACCGGCGCCGGACGTCTCCAGGGTCGGCTCGGCGGCGGTCAGCACCTGGGAGCCCCGGGCGCCCTGGATGTCGTAGTGGACGATCGTCTTCGTGCTGTGCACGAATGTCTCGGCATCGGGGAACAGCGCGCTGGAGATGCCGTAGGGGCCCTCGCCGTCGCCGGGGCAGGCGTAGGACAGGGTCAGCAGGGCGAAGGGGCGGGTGCCCCGGGTGTGGATGTCGGCGTCGATGGCGGCGGCCGGGGTGCAGGGTCGGTCGTCGTGCGTGACGGCGAAACGCTGGGTGAGGTAGTCGCGGACCGCTTCGGCGTTGAGCTTCAGCTGGCGCAGTTGCTCGGTGCGGCCCTTGGCCTCGTACGCCTCCGCGTAGAGCCAGGCCGACTTCATCAGGAGGTCGTATTCGAGGTCGAAGGTCACCTCGGCGCCGGTTTCCGTGCCCGTCACCTCGGCGTACGCGGTCGAGGTCGCGTCGTGCGCGGTGGCGGGGGCGGGGAGCAGGAGGACGGCAAGCGCGGCGAGTACGGCGGCGAGCGTCGCGCGGAGCCGGGACAGGGGCGGGCGCATGGCGGTCATTTCTACGAGAGGGGTGGGCCCGCCGCCCCCAACGTGGGTGGGGGGGCGGGCCGGTGTCGGGAAGGGTCGGCGCGTGGCTACTGCGTCGACGGGCCGAAGAAGGGGTAGTTGGGGCTGCCGGGGCCCCAGGTGCCGGGTCGGCCGCGGTCGTCCTTGGTGACGAACACGCTCGGCTGGGAGGCGGTCATGCCGCCGCCGGTGGAACGGGCGGTGACGAACCAGGCGTGTGTGGAGCCGGGCTTGAGGGCCTTCCAGGTGACCGAGGCGGTCCCGCCGGAGGTGACCTTGGTACGGCCGATGACGTCCACGGGGTCGTAGAGCGCCAGGGAATCCGTCCGGAAGGTCGTCTTGCGGGTGTTGAGGTCGATCGGCAGCACCATGTTGTCCTCGGTGCCGTCGTAGCGGTGATCGATGTCGTACTCGGTGGCGCCGAACTCGTCGAGCAGCGGTGAGTACGTGTCGACGGTCAGCTCGGAGCGGTCCACGTCGAACTGGAGCAGCCGGAAGAAGCCGGCGCCGAACCGGAGCTGGTCGTCGGGCTGGTAGCCGCCGATCTCGGTGAGGCCGAGGCGGTCCGCGGAGACCGTGTAGAACTGGTAGTCGGCGAGGAGTTCGACCACGCCGTGCGAGATCTCGCCGACCTTGGGCTTCACGTTCGTGCCCACGCCGTGCTCATGACCGGCCAGGATCAGGAACAGGTTGGGGTTGTCCTGGACCACGGTGTTGAACAGCATCGAGCCGTCCGGCGCGGAGAATCCGGCGCCGCGTCCGTCGGGGTTGGTGCTGGGTGCGAGGTAGTCGTGCGAGAGCAGGATGCCGTTGCGGTCCGGGAACCGCTTGAAGATGGAGTCGGCCCATTCGGCCTCCTCGCGGGTGACGCCGTACGACAGCCCGACCACCACGAAGTCCACGCCGCCCGCGGAGAACAGGTCGTAGTGGTTCTGGTTGTCTCCCTCCTGCCAGGGGCCGCCGTACTCGGCGTGCTCCCAGCCCTGGGACAGGGCCTGGTAGCGGTCGGGGCCGTAGTACTGGTTGTACAGGGCGTCGGGGCCGTTCTCGGTGCCCGACTGGTTGTCGTGGTTGCCCGCGATGACCCCGTTGGGGACCCCGGCGTCGTCCAGGATCTTCTGCTGCTCGGAGGAGACCTCCATCTCGCCGATGATCTGCCGCTGGGTGGCCTCGTCGGCGGGCTCACGGATGTTGTTCTCGATGATGTCGCCGGTGTGCGCGACGTACGAGATCTTCCGCTCGTCCTTGTTGTCGGCGATCCAGCGCGTGATGTCGCCGTACGCCTTCTCCCACACGGCCCGCTCCTCGGCCGTCTCCTGCTCCACCGCGCCCTCGGACAGGTACTGGGTGTCGGTGAAGTGGACCATGGAGAAGTCGTACGAGTCCGGGTCGGCGAACCCGTCCGGGTCACCGGCCTCGATGTCGTCGGCGAAGGGGTCCTCGCCGGTGACCATCACATGGAGGGTGTTCCGGTCGACGTAGGAGCGGTCGACGACCGCGCTCAGCACGGTGTCGCCCTCGGCGGCGCCGCGGGCGCTGGTCAGCACGTCCCACTGAGTGGTGCGGGTGTTCCACACGCGCAGCGCGGCGAGCCGCTCGGGGTCGAGGACGCCCTCCCAGCGCAGCACCGGGGAGTCCGTCCTGCCCTTGACCTTGACGTCGTAGCGCTGGAAGGTCACCTCTTCGGCGGCGGGCGCGTCGAGGGTCTTGCCGTCGGCGGGGGCCAGGGCCGCGGCCGTGACCTTCTTCTCGCCCTTGACCTTGAGGGTGGTGGGTACGGCGGTCGCCGTGCCCTGGTAGACCTCGCCCGGGGTGAGGATCTCGGCCTCGGAGAAGGTGGCGGTGACCTGGCCGCCGTCGGGTTCGCCGACCTTCGCGGACAGGGTGACGTCCCGGCCCGCGTCGGTGGTGCCGGAGGCGGGGGTGAGGTCGGCGGGGGCGTCCGGGATACCGGCGGAGGTGAACTCGACTTCCCGGGTGCCGGTGTTGCCGAGGCCGTCCGTCGCCGTGACGGACAGGGTGTGGGCGCCCGCGGACAGGCCGGGGCCGACGGCGGCGCCGGGCTCGATGTCCTCGCCGTCCAGCTTGATGTGCGGGCCGTCGACGACGCCGGAGTAGTCGTCCAGCCGTACGTCGAGGACGACCGCGGCGGTGATCCGCTTCCCGGCGGCCGGGGTGCTGGTCACCACGCGGGGCGCGGAGTTGTCGCTGAACAGGGCGCGGGTGGCCTGCTTGCCGTTCTTGGAGGTGGCGGCGAGGGTGTGCTTGCCGTCGGTGATCCGCGCGGTCTCCAGGTCGGCGCGCAGGCCCTGGGCGGGCGCGTCGACGTAGAAGGTGAAGTCGATCTCGGTGAGCGGGTTGACGTTGTCGCCGCAGTTGCCGTCGCCCATGGCGTACGAGCCCTTGAGCATCCGGCCCTCGGCCGTGCCCTGAGCCGGGGTGAGGGTGATGCCGGAGACGGTGAAGTCGTCACGGTTGTCGCCGCAGGACGTGACGAAGGTGCCGGTGACCAGGTCCAGGGTGTTCCAGCCGGGGACCAGCCACTCGTTGGGGAACGTCAGATTCACCTGGCGGCTGACGAAATCGTCGTCCAGCGCCAGCTTCTGGCCGTTGACCAGGACGTGGTTGCCGTACCGGGCCTCGATGGAGTTGGAGCCGACGGTGAAACCGAGGGTGGCGTTGCCGGAGCCGAGGGTCTCGGTGACGGGGACGGCCGGGGCGTCGATCGTGTAGCGCAGTTCGGCCTCGCGCAGCCGGGTGGTGCTGCTGCCGCAGGTGCCGTCGCCCATCGCGTAGGAGGCGGCGATGTCATGGCCGGTGACGGTGGCGCCGTCGAGGGCGAGCGCCGGGTTCGACAGGTCGAAGTCGTCGCGGTTGTTGCCGCAGGCCTCCTTGTAGGGGCCGGTGACGACGGTGATGGTGTTGTCGCCGGGCACCAGGTGCTGGGCGGGGATCGTGATGTCGACGCGCTGATTCACCCAGGTGCCGCCGAGGTCGACGCGCTTGCCGTTGACCAGCAGGTGACTGTCGTACTTCTCGTCCAGGGAGTTGGCGCCGATGTCGAAGGAGAAGGTCGCGGCGCCGTTGCCCAGGTGGGGGTCGGTGGCGGGGGCCTTGCCGTCGACGGTGAGTGACGCGGTGGCGCCGTCGGAGCCCGCCGGGAGGCTCGCGAAGACCGACTGGCCGCCCTTGACGAGCGTGCCGTCCTTGGGGAGCAGCTTGGGGGCGCCGGGCGGGGCGTTGTTGACGGTCACGGTGTTGCGGACGGTCTTGCCGGACTCGGTGCGCGCGGCCAGGGTGTGGGTGCCGTTGGGCAGGGTGGTGGTGTCCAGGTCGGCGCGCAGGCCCGTGGAGTCCTGGGGGTCGCCCAGCACGAAGAAGGAGAGCGTGGCCTCCTTCACGTAGGAGGGGTTGGTGCCGCAGCTGCCGTCGCCGAAGGAGTACGTGTACTGGTTCTCCTCGCCGTCCGCTCGCTCGCCGAGCAGGTCGAGGGTGATGTCGGACAGCACGAAGTCGTCGTGGTTGAGGCCGCAGGCGCTGTCGACGGCTCCTGTGACGATCTTGATCGTGTTCTCGCCCTTGACCAGGTGCTGGTTGGGGATGTCGATCGTGCCGCGCTCGTTGACCAGGTCGCCGAGGTCCACGCGGTAGTCGCCGTTGACGACGACGTGGTTCTTGTAGCGCGCCTCGACGGAGTTGGAGCCGACGTCGAAGCCGAGCCGGGAGACGCCGAGGGTGGGCTGTGCGGGGACGGTACGGCCGTCGACGGTCAGCCGGGTCACGGAGTCACCGGCGAGGGTTGCCTTGGCCTCGACGGTCTGGGTGCCTTCCAGGTAGGCGCCGTCGCCGGGGGTGAGGGTGGGCAGGGTGGTGGCATCCGCCGGGCTGTCGCTCTGCGTGGAGCGCTGCGCGGTGCCTTCGGTGCCGGGGTCCGCGGCGGTGGCCGCCGTGACGTTGCCGGTCAGCAGGAGGAGCGCGGCGAGGCCGGTCCCGGCGAGGCGCCGTGCGCCGGATGCGCTGGATCGGCTGGATCGGCTCGGTGTGCCTGATCTTCCCGGTACGACTCCCGGCCGTCTTCGCCGTTGTGCTGGCCCCATGAGGTGCCGTCCTTCCTGATTCGCCCGGTGATGAGGGGCATGCCGGAAGCGTCCACGTCATGCCCATGGCGGATCTTGGGCAGCGCAGATGAACGGAGCCGGAGCAAAGGAGAACCATCAACCGACGGGGAGGGGCACGCCGTTCGGGCGCGGGGCGGAGGTGCCCCTGTCGGCTACCGCCCGCATTCGGACAGCCACGCGCTGGTCAGGCGGGCGCCCGGGGGCAGTTGGGGGCGGGTGTGCACTCGGGCCGGAGGGTGACTGGCGGGAAGACGAAGGCTGGCGGGGGGATGAGGCCCGGCGGGAGGGCGGGGCTCGGTGGGAGCGGTGGGGCCCGGCGGGAGGGCGGGGCCCGGCGGGAGCGGTGGGCCCGGTGGGAGCGGTGGGCCCCGGTGGGGAGGGCGAGAATCGGCAGGCGCGGTGAGGCTCGGCGGGGAGGCGGGGCCGACGGGGAGGCGGGGCCCGGCAGGCATGGTGGGGCCAGCAGGGAGGCGAGGCCCGCAGGCATGGTCGGGCCGGTGCGCCGCCCCACAGGCTCCGCCCGGCACGGTGGGAGCCAGGCGCCGCAAGCGGCAGTGGCCGCCCGGCCCGGCGGGAGTGCGGCACGCTCAACAGGGCGACGGGGTGCGGCTCCCGCACGGCCGGGCGGCCGGGCCGGTCCCGTCCGTGAGACGCTCCCGCAGCAGCCGCCACCCGGACCGGCACGAGTCGGCACGCTCAACGGGCAGGCACCGTCCCCCGCCCGGCACAGAGCGCGGCAGCCGCCCCCGGACCCACGCGAACCGGCACGCTCAACCGCAGCCGCCGCCCCGCCCGGTGGAAGCCCGGCAGCCGCCGCCCGCCCCGGTGCCCGACGGAGGACTCAGCAGCAGTGGCCGCCGCCCGGCGCGGCCGGGGTCTCCGTGCGGCAGAAGCAGGACGCGGCGATCGGCACATCGGCCAGGGCCGTGGCGAACTTCAGCTGCTGTGCGACGATCGCGGCTTCCGCCGTACGCCCGAGCCGGACCAGGCACTCGTGGAACCCGTGCAGGGACCAGACATTGCCGGGGTGCCGGCAGGCGCGCGGGAGGGTGTCGTCGAGGCCCAGATCCGCGCGGTAGACCGCCTCGGCTTCGGCGAGGCGCCCCTGTTCCAGCAGCAGGGCGCCATAGGCGTGCCGGGGCGGCTGCATCCAGCCCCAGGGCTCGTCGTACGGCAGGGTGTCGGACAGCTCGACCGACCGCTCCAGCGCGGCGAAGGCGGCGTCGAAGTCGCCCTTGCGGTACTCCAGTTCGCCGTCCAGCATGGCGGCGGCGATGGCGAGGATGTCGGCGCAGGTGTTGTTGAACAGGATGCGCGTGTCCTGGACCCGGTCCACCGCCTCGCGGAACCGCTCGCGTTCCGTCTCGGCCTCGGCGACCCGCCCGGTCGCGGAGAGGGCGACCCCGCGGCCGTAGCGCAGCATCGCGGTGGTCGTGCTGTACAGCTCCGGGTCGGCGGGGAGCGGCAGTTCGAGGAGGTCGGACCAGCGGCCGAAGCGGATCAGCGCGTGCACGCGCATGGCCAGGAACCCCTCCAGCCAGTCGGCCATGGGCGGGCTCTGCACCCGTAGCAGCTCCTCCGGTACGGCGTCCTCCAGTTGCCCGGCCGCCTCCAGGGCCACCTCGGACCGGCCGAGGAACATCGCCCCGTAGATCTTGAAGTGGATGTTGTGGCAGCGGTAGAGGGTGTAGAAGTTCATCGCGCCGGAGTGGGCGACGGTCTTCGCGTCGACGGCGATCGCGGCATCGTTGTCCGAAACGACCCGCCGGTAGTCCCCGCACAGCACTTCCAGATGCGAGGGCATGTGCGCGAGATGCCCGGCGTCGGGGACCAGTCCGCGCAGCCGGTCGGCGACGGCCAGCGCGCTCTCCGGGTCCGGGGACATCTCCATCAGGTGGATGTAGAGATGCACGATTCCGGGATGGTCGCGTCCGCCGGGGGCGGCGAGCGCCCCGTCGAGCACGGCCTTCGCCTCGACCGTACGGGCGCCGGCGGCGGGCTCGCCGGTGCGCAGGTCCCACAACTGCCAGGGGGTGAGGTTCATCAGCGCGTCCGCGTAGAGGGTGGCGACGTCGAGGTCGCCGGGGGCGCTCTCATGGGCGGCGCGCATGCGTTCGGCGTAGGGCGCGTTCCACACCGCGCAGTCCTCGACGGGGCTCGCCTGCGGATAGCGGGCCCGCAGCGCCTCGATCAGCGCTCGCTCGGCCGGCGTGACACCGGCCGCCGCCCGCTCGTGCGCCCGCTCGACGGCCGCGTGGGTGCGCTCGACGGTTCGGGCGAGATCCCGCGCGTCGAAGAACTCCCAGGGCTTGTTGTAGTTGGGGCCGAGCGCGTAGGCGAGTCCCCAGTGGGCCATGGCACAGCCGGGGTCGGCCTCGGCGGCCTTCTCGAAACAGCGGACGGCTTCCTCGTGATGGAAGGCGTACGTCCACACCAGGCCGCGGTCGAACCAGCGCTGGGCCTCGGGGGAGGTGGTGGTCACGGGACGGGTGTGGGTACCGAGGTCGAAGTCGTACCCGTCCTCGTACGCGTACCCGTCCTCGTACGCGTCGGAAGCTGCCTCGTCCCGTGCCTGGCCGTCCATGGGTACCCTCCCGAGCCGTGCGCCGCGCCGGACCGGTGACCCGGCTCCGCGGGCACCCAGGGTAGACGTGATCTCCCGCATACGGTGAGCAATCACCCCGGCCCGACCCGTGCGGCCTCGGCTGAGCCCCGGCCCCCCGTGGGCCACCACGAGGGGGACCCCCGCCCTCGGCCAACCGGACACGCTCGGCGAAGTGCCAAGGGGGGTACTAGAGGTGGAGCACCCGCTGGGTCAGCTCCCGGTACTGCCTCAGCGCGATCCGGAACTCGGCGGACGACGCCTCGGGGTTCTGCTCCTCCCAGGCCGCGCGGAGGACCCGCCTGCGTTCCGCGAGAGCGGCCACGAGATGGGCGGTGGCCTCGTCGTACGCGCTCTCGGCCTCCTCCAGCGACTGGAGCGGGCTCTCGTCGAAGATGTTGAGGGCGTGGCCGAGGCGGACGGCGGTCTTGTCGCGCTCGGCGGCCGGAATCAGTGGTTCCGGGCCTCGGCCGCGGCGTTCGGCGGGGCGGCGGGACTGGTCCGCGGGCTGCTGGGCGCGAGTCTGGTCGTACATCGTCATGTGCCGCTTTCGTTGCGATGGCGGCCACCTTGATGATCATCAGGGTGACCCTGCTGGACCCTGCTCCGGGCTTTCGCGGTCACTGTGCGCACGGTGCGGGAGAACCCGGCCCTCTCGACCACCTGCCGCTCGGCATGCGGGGTGGGCGGGCCCGCGGTGTCGTGCTGCCAGTCAACGTCCGGCGGGGGTTCATGTCAAAAGCGACGCATCCCGGGAGCGGCGCGGCTCTCGCGGCGATCTCCCTGCCGGGTGGCTCCCGTGCTCAGAGCCGTCACACCCGTCGGCTCTCTGCCGTGCTCCCCGTGAGGGCGGCCAGCAGATCCGCGGCCTCCGTGCGGCAGGCGTCGGCCTTCGCCGTCTCGCCGGTGCTCGCGTGCAGTCCGGCCAGCGCGCGCAGCGTGTACGCCTGCCACTGGCGGTCGCCGAGCCTGCGGAAGGCGGCGAGGCTGTCCTCGTAGTACGTCACGGCGTCCTGGGGGTGGCCCATGTTCTGGTGGAGGGCGCCGATGGCGTCCAGGATGCGGGCGATGCCGCGCCGGTCGTCGAAGGTCCGCATCAGGGCGGCGGCGGCCTCGTACTGCGCGAGCGCCTGGTCGTACCGGCCCTGCTCCCGGTAGGCGTCCCCCGTGATGCGCAGCGTCCAGCCCAGGCCGCGGCGTTCACCGATGTCCTCGAAGGTCCGCCGGGACCGGTGGAGCAGGGCCAGGGCCGTGTCCAGGGCTCCGGCGTCGATCTCCAGGTCGGCGCTCATCTGGAGGACCCAGCCGCGGGTGCGCGGGATACCGCACTCCTCGGCGACGGTCAGCGCTCGCGCCAGGTGGGCGCGGGCCCGGTCGTGTTCGCCGCGCACCCGGTAGAGCCAGCCGAGGTTGGAGAGGCAGTCGGCGGTGCCGGCCCGTTCGCCGAGGCGTTCGAAGACGGCCAGCGCGTCGAGCCCGTGCCGCTCGGCCTCGTCGAGGCGGCCCTGGAGCCGCCGCAGCACGGCGAGGTCACGGAGGCTGACGGCCACGCCCAGTTCGTCGCCTGCGGCCCGGCACGCCTCCAGGACCGGGCCCTGGGTCCGTTCCCAGTCGCTCCACAGCGCGCGGGTGTCCTGGTACGCGACGAGGAGGCTCGCCAGTTCCGAGGCCGCGGCGGTCATTCCGGCGTCCAGCGCTTCACGGACCGCGCACAGCAGGAACTCGTACTCCGCCGCGAGGCGTTGCAGGGCGTCCGGAGCGGGGTGCGGTGCAGGGTCCGGTGCGGTGGCTGGCGCGGTGGCTGGTGCCGTGCCCGCAGCCGGGTCCGGGTGGCCGTTGCCCGGAGGTGCCGGCCAGCGGGGGAAGCGGGCCGGATGGCGGTGGCTGCCCGGTGTCACCAGGCGCTCGGCGCGCTCCGCGAGGCGCAGGCAGTGCCCGACGACCCTGCCGAGCGCCGCCCGGCGCTCATCACCGCCGAGTTCTCCGCTCGTGAGCAGTTCGGCGGCGTAGTCCCGTACGAGGTCGTGGTAGCGGTACACGGACTCGCCGCCCGCGTCGTGACCGAGCCACTCCAGCAACTGTGCCTCGGCGAGTTCGTCCATGCACCGCTCGGCCTGTGCCCGGGTGCAGTCCATGGCCGCCTGCAACGGCAGGACGGAGAAGGACGGGGCGTCGCACAGGGCGAGCAGCAGGAACGCCCGCTGGTTGACGGCGGGCTGCGCGTGGTAGCCGACGGTGATGCCGGTCCGGACGTCGAGGCCGCCGGCCCGCAGTTCGCCGAGTCTGCGGTGCTGGTCGGCGAGGCGTCCGGCGAAGTTCTCCAGCGACCAGGCGGGGCGCCCGGCCAGGCGGGCGCCCGCGATCCGTACGGCCAGGGGCAGCAGGCCGCAGGCGCGCACGATCCGCGAGGCCGCCTCCGGTTCGGCGGCGACCCGGGCGGCGCCCGCGAGGTTGCCGAGGAGTTCGACGGCCCGGTCGTGCGCGAGCACCCCCAGTTCGAAGGAGGTGCCGCCGTCCAGGCCGGACAGCCGGGGCCTGGACGTCACGATGACCAGCGAGGTCGGTGTCCCGGGGAGCAGCGGGCGCACCTGGGCGTCGTCCCGCGCGTTGTCCAGCACGATCAGCAGCCGCAGGCCCGCCGTGCGCGACCGGAACATCCGGGTGCGGTCGTCGAGATCCTCCGGGACGGCCCCGGGGTCGACCCCCAGGTCGCGCAGCAGCATGGCCAGGATGTCGGCCGGTGCGCGGGGGGTCGTGCCCGAGGCGCCGCGCAGGTCGACGTACATCTGCCCGTCGGGGAACTCGCGGGTCAGTTCATGCCCGAGGCGTACGGCCAGCGCGGTCTTGCCCACGCCGCCGCGGCCCGACAGCATCACCACGCGCGTGGGGCCGGACGGTGCCGCGCCGCCCCGCCCGGCCCTGCGCCTCCAGCGTTGCCGCAGTCCGGGTCCCAGGACCCGCTCCCGGATGTCCTGGACCAGTTCCGCCCGTCCGGTGAAGTGGTCGGTCGCCGCGGGCAGTTGGCGGATCACGGTGGGTACGACATGGCCGAAGGCCCCGCCCGTCGCCTCGCCGCCCTGGAACACGGCGGTCGCCCACAGGCTGAGCGCGGAGCCCAGCGCCCCCACGGCGGCGCCGACCCCGATCACCCACGGCTGCGCCGAGTCCACCGCGTCGAGCACCGCCGCGCAGGCCGCCGCGCACACCCAGGCGCCGATGAGCCCGACGGTACGGGCCTGGCGCGAGGTCCCGCGTACGGTCATCGGCGCTTCCCCCTCCGCACCGGGCGGCGCGCTCGGCGTTGCCTCATGTCCTCGCCACGAACACGGTCCAGCCCTTCGTGTCCCGCCACGGTCCGGCGCCCGCGGCGAAGGCCCGCGCCGCCTCCCGGCCCACCGCGTCCACCATCCGGGCATGCCGGGCCGTTTCCCGCTCCACGCCGTAGAACACGAGAAGGGAGGCGGCGAGCGCGGCCAGCGGCTCGGGCTCGTGGAACACCAGCTCGCCCCGGTACCCGGTCTCCTCGACCTCCCCGAAGACGTCCTTCAGCAGCGGGCGCAGGGTGTCGGAGTCGACCCGGGGCAGGGACGGCAGGGGCCTGCCGTCGCCGACGCGGTCGCGCAGCAGCCGGGCCAGCCGGGGTGTCGTCCCCGCCATGTTGACCACGGCGAGGTAGGCGCCGCCCGGACGCACCACCCGTCGGGCCTCCGCCAGCGCCTGTCCCAGGTCGGACACGTGATAGAGCATGTGCCGCTCCAGGAGACAGTCCGCCGATCCGTCGCGCAACGGCAGCGCGCAGGCGTCCCCGCGCACCACGCCTATGCGGTGCCCGCGCGTCCCGGCCACCGCCGCCGGGGAACGGTCCACCCCGATCAGCCGCCCGCCGTGCCCCTCCCGGGCCCAGCGCCGCAGCAGATCCCCGGTGCCGCAGCCGACGTCCACCACGGTCCCCCGCGCTCCGGCCCACCGGCGGGCCAGCGCCAGCGTCGCTTCCTCCACATCGTCGGGGGGTTCGCTGTACGCCCGGTGGATCGCGCGCCGGGTCCGTAACGCCCCCAGATCCGCGTACTCGTGCCCGATGAGGTCCAACCGATCCGCCCCCGCTGCCGACCCGCACATCCCCGTACCCGTAACCCGTACCCCGTAACGGGGGCTCCGCACCCTGCGCGGTGGGGCGTCCGTTTCTCGCTAGAGGTCGAGTTGGTATCTCAGGGTCGTGTGCGTGGGTGCGTAGCCGAGGCTGTCGTTGATGCGTTTCATCGGGGTGTTGCCGGCGGCGGTGTCGGTCAGGAGGCCGCCGAGGCGGGGATGGCGGCCGTGGGCTCGTCGGATCGACTCGGCCTTCATCCAGCGGCCGAGACCGTGTCCGCGGTGCTCGGGCAGGACGCCGGTGCCGTAGTGCTGGGCGTCACCCGTGCCGTCGCCGGGGACGACGAGTTCGGTGAACCCGGCGATCGAGTCGTCGGCGGTGTCGACGGCGACGACCGTGTGCAGGTGGTCGCCGCGGTCCTCGATGGCCTTCGCGGCGGCCCGGACCCGGTCCACGTCCCAGGTCACGGTGGCGTGGTCGGCGGCGTCCATGGGCATGTCGTCCATGGCGCGGCGTGCGGCGGCGAAGGTCCGGGCGAGGTCGTCGGGGACGGTTCCCTGCCAGGACGCCAGCCGGTAGCCCGGATGCGGACGCCCGGTGATCTCGCCGAGGGCGGTGGGGTCGACGGCGTCCAGGGACAGGCGGGCGTACGTCAGGGTGAGGACCTTGCGGAAGCCGTGCGCGGGCAGGAAGTGGGCACCGGGCGATCCGGCTTCCGCCTCGGCGGCGACGCGGCGTCTGCCGTTGTCCCGGGCGGCGGTCAGGACGGTGTCCAGGAGCCGCGAGCCAACGCGCCTCCGTCGCTCCACGGGGTGGACGTGGAGCGTCAGTTCGGCGAGGTGCGCCTGTCCGGGGTCGGTGAACAGACGGAGAAAGGCCGTCCCGACCGGCACGGAATCGGCGTCACAGGCCAGCCATGCGAGGCGTCTGCTGTGCGGGCCGTGAGTGGGATCGGTGAGCGGGGTGATGCGAAGTGACAAGGTGTCTCCGTCGGTCGAGTGGGGGCCGGGCCGGTACGAGCGACTGTGCGGGTGCGGCCGGTCACCGGTCGGTTTCCCGGCCCTCCCGCGCCGGTCAGCGGGCGAGCAGCAGGTCTTCTGTGTAGGCGGCCAGGCGGGTGGCTGCTTCCGGGTCGAGGGTTTTCAGGGTCCGGTCCACCGGCCTGCCCTGGTCGATCGCGGTCAGCGGGGCCGCGGGCGGCCGGTCGATCCACTGGACGACCGGCCGGACCGCGTCGGCCACCGGGCGGGCGAAGAGCGTCGCGAGCAGTTTGATCGAGCCCCGGACCACCGGGTTCGGGTAGCCGTCGGCGCCGCTGCGGGTGAAGCCGGGGTGGTAGAGGACATAGCGGGCCCTGCTGCCGGAGCGGGCGGCGAACCGGACGCCCAGCAGGTCGTTCGCCCGCCCCGCCTGGAGTTGGGCGCGGACCTGGTGGTAACGGCGAGTCAGCTGGGGATCCTCCCAGTGGATCCGGCCCGCCGTGTTTCCGACGCCGGCGACGTTGATGATCACCGGATCGGAGCCTGCGTCGAGGAGGGGGCTCAGCCGGTGGCTGAGCAGATAGCGGCTCAGGTAGTACAGCGCGAAGGTGGACTCCAGTCCTTCCACGGTCTCCGTGCGTTTGGGGCTCACCCGGTTGGCGAACAGGGCGAGCGCGTCGAGGGTGTCGTACTGCTCGCCGATGCGGGCGATCACGCGTTCGGTCTCGGCGATCGAGGACAGGTCCGCCCGGAGGAACCGCAGGTTCGGGTGCGCGGCCCGGTCGAGCAGCGCACGGCCTTTGGCCTCACTGCTGCCGATCACGGTGACGCGGTCTCCCCTGGCCAGCCGTTCCAGGGCGGTCAGGCGGCCCATTCCGTCGGTGCCGCCGCTGATGATCACGTTCTTGGGTGCTTGGCCCGGCACGGTTCCTCCGTAGGCTCGACAGGGACGGATCCATCCTGAGCCGCTCGCCCACCGGCCGGAAGAAGGCAGTTTCATGTCCGCTACGCACACCGGTGTTCCCTCGCTCCTCGCCCATGAGCTGCCCCGCCCGGTACCGGCGGACGAACTCGCCGTGTGTCCGGTCGGTGACGTGTTCCGGCGCGTGGGCGACAAGTGGAGCATGCTGCTGGTGATCCTGCTCGGCCGGCGCCCGCACCGGTACAACGAGTTGCACCGTGCCGTCGGCGGTATCAGCCAGCGGATGCTGACCCGCACACTGCGCGGCCTGGAGGCCGACGGGCTGGTCCGGCGCGAGGTGCGGCCGACGGTACCGCCCGGCGTCGAGTACAGCCTGACCCCTCTCGGGCACACCCTGCTCCAGCCGCTGTCGGCACTGGCGGACTGGGCGGTGTGCCACGAGGCGGAGATCAGCGAGGCGCGGGCGCGGCACGGCGGCGCGTAGCCGATCCCGAGCAGGTCGTCGGAGATGGCGGCTGTCGGTGATCGGGTGGTCAGCGGGGCCGCCGCTTCACCCGGTCCGCCTCGGACGGCGGGTCGGCGGCGGGGTACGCGCGGCTCGGGTCGGCGGCGTCGTACCGGTGGCTCGGAGCGGTGGCCACCGCGTGGCCGGCGCCTCGGCCCTCCGCGCGGGCGACGATCAGCCCGGCGTGTACCCGGATGGCGGTTTCCGTGAAGTCGTCGGCCGGGTCCGGGCCGATGGCCGCCGCGAGGGTGCCGTCGTCGTCGAACACGACGCGTGGCCGGGGCAGTTCCCCGGGCGCGAACACCCGACGCAGACAGCCCACGAGATCGACGACGCGGAGCCGGGCCAGTCGGCCGAGTTCGGAGGGGTCGCTCGTCACGACGACGAGGGTCACCTTGTCGTCCGGACGCGCCGAGCGCAGTGCCTCGTCGGCCGCGGACAGACGGCATACCCCCAGGACGACCACCACGCCGTCGTCGCCGAGGTCGACCGGACGGCCGTCGATCTCGTCGCGCGGGGCGCCGGGGGCCTGCCACTGGTCCCGCGTCGACCGTGCGGGGGCGACGAAGGGCAGGTGGGGCGGCTCGGCGTCGTCGAGGGGAGCGAGGTCGGCCAGGTGTTCGGCGGCACGGGCCAGGTCGAACGGGTCGCCGGCCCCGGGGGCGTTCTCGGCGAGACTCGCCGCGCCGTGCAGCAGGGTCAGCGCGAGCCCCGCCAGGCGTACCGTCCGGGTGCGCGGCGGGGTGCGCGGTGCGAGGGCGAGGGCGAGCAGGAGGGCTTCGAAGCGGACGAGTTCGGCCAGCGCCGCCCGGGTCGGCTCGGTGTCGAGGACGCCGGACAGTGAGCGCAGTTGCAGATGTCCGCTCCCCGGGGTGTCGCCCGCGAGGGGAAGCCGTTCGAGCCAGACCCGGGCGAACGCGCCCAGTGCCCGGGCGACGGAGTCGGGGGATCGCGCCGGAGGCTCGGCGGAGGCACGGGCCCGCTCGGCGAGGTCGGCGAGCACGGCGAGGTAGAGCGCGCGCTTGCCGGTGAAGTTGGAGTAGACCGCTCCCCTGGTCAGTTCGGCCCGCTCGGCGATCCGGTCGATCTTGGCCTCGCCGTAGCCGTGCTCGGCGAATTCCTGCCGGGCCGCGACCAGAACCGCCGCGCGGGTCCGTTCCTGCTGCTGGGCCCGGGTCAGCCTCACCATCGTGTTCCCTTCCGGTCCTGTTCCGTTCCGGTCCTGTTCCGTTCCTTGCGTGTCATGATACCGAGAGCATCCGGATGACAACATCATCCGAGTGATGGGAATATTGGGAATATGGAGATCACTCCAGAGGGAGCCAGACATGAACAGGCCCGATACCCGCGTGGCGGACACCAACCTTCTCGTCCTGCACGCCCTGCGCTGTGTCGGCGCGTCCGACTTCGGCCGGCTGAGCCTGGTCACGGGGCTGGACGAGTCCGCCGTCGAGTCCGAGCTGCTCGATCTCGAAGCCGTCGGGTTGGTCGGGCGGGTGCCCGGAGCGATGTCCGGCTGGTGGCTGACGGATGCCGGTCGCGCGGCGGACGCCGAGCGGATCACGGCCGAGCTGGAGGCGGCCGGTGCGCGCGGCGCGGTGGGCGCGGCCTACGACCGGTTCCTCGTCCTCAACCCGGAGCTGCTCGACCTCTGCGCGGCATGGCAGCTCCGGTCCGTCGACGGCATCACGGTCGCCAACGACCACAGCGAGCCCGGCTACGACGCCCGGGTCCTGGACCGCTTCGCCGATCTCGACCGGCGTGCCGCCACCGTCCGGGCCGAACTGGCCGCGGTGCTGCCCCGGTTCGGCCGGTACGGTGTCCGCCTCACCGGTGCCCTCGATCGCGCCGCCTCCGGCGAGCTGGAGTACGTGACCGACGGCCTCGCGTCGTACCACACCGTCTGGGCGGAGCTGCACGAGGACCTGCTCGCCACCCTCGGGATGCGGCGATGACCTGGATTCGCCCGCTCGGTGCGCAGGTCGAGGAGACGGCGGAGACCCTGGGCGGCAAGGCACACGGCCTCGTCCTGCTGCACCGGCTCGGCCTGCGGGTGCCGCCCGGATTCGTCGTCACCACCGGGGCCTGCCGCGCCTTTCTGCGGGCCGGACGCCTCCCCGAGGGACTGGACACCGAACTGACCGCCGCCATCGCCGGTCTCGAACGCTCCACCGGGCGTGTCTTCGGCGGGCCTCGCACACCACTGGCGGTGTCCGTCCGTTCCGGAGCCGGTGTGTCGATGCCCGGCATGATGAGCACCATCCTCAACCTCGGACTCACCACCGGGGCCACCGCGGGCCTGGCCGAGGAGACGGGTGACGAGCCCTTCGCCCGGGATGCGCGGCGGCGCTTCCTGTCGAGCTTCGCGTCCGCCGTCACCAGCGCCGGGACGGTCGATGAGCCGAGCGGCGGCGCGGGATGCGCGCACCCCGTTCCGGACGACCCCGCCCGCCAGTTGGAGCAGGCCGTCCGAGCTGTCTTCTCCTCCTGGGACACCCCCCGCGCACAGACCTATCGCACGGTGCACGACCTCCCGCACGACCGGGGCACCGCCGTGATCGTCCAGGCGATGGTGTTCGGGAACCGCGACGATCACAGCGGCAGCGGGGTCGCGTTCAGCCGTGATCCCAACACCGGCGAGAAGGTTCCCTTCGGTGAGGTCCTCTTCCGGCGCCAGGGCGACGATGTCGTCTCCGGACGGTCGGCGACCCGGCCGCTGCGGGCACTCGCCGCGCGGGAACCGGCCGTGTGGACCGCGCTGCTCGACGCGCTGACGCGGATCGAAGGGCATTACCGCGACGCCTGCTATGTCGAGTTCACGTACGAGGCGGGCGAGCTGTGGATCCTCCAGGTCCGGCCCGGCCGGTTCGTCGGAGGTGCCGCGATCCGCGTCGCCACCGAACTCGCCGACGAGCGGGTCATCGGGCGTCACGAAGCGCTGCTCAGGGTCTCGCCGCGACATCTCCGATCCGCCCGCACCCCACGCATCTCCTCCACCGAGGAGGCCGACGTCTTCGCCCGGGGGCTCGGTGCCTGTCCCGGTGTGGCGGTCGGCCGCGTGGCGACCACCGCGGACACGGCGGTACGGATGGCCCGGGACTCCCCCGTCATCCTCGTACGCCCGGAGACCTCCCCGGACGACATGCACGGCCTCGCCGCCGCCGTGGGAATCGTCACCGCCCGTGGCGGCCCGGCCAGCCATGCCGCGGTCGTCGCACGCGCCATGGGAAAGCCCGCGGTGGTGGGCGTCGCCGGCCTGGCCTTCGGCGTCGACGGCGGCAACGGCTCGGTGCGGTGCGGCGGTCGGGGCATCGGCGACGGCACGCTCATCACCCTCGACGGAACCAGTGGTGAGGTCGCGCTGGGCCGTCCGCGCATTGTCACCGACGCAGCCGGAGGGTACCTCCGCCGGTTGCTCGCGTGGGCCGACGACATCTCGGGCGACCACCGCGAACGCGAGGAATCCCAGCGTCTGGAGGCGGCCCACGCCGTGCTGCGCCCCACACCGGCTCACCCCAACCCCACCGTGCCCTGATGGCGAGCGGCAGCCGGAACCGATCATGAGGGCGGTGCGGTGCGGGGTGCTTGACGCCCAGGTGGCAAAACCGCGCGTGCGGTGCGCCCCCCCCGGTGGGGGGCCGGCCCCCCAAAGCGGGGGGGGGGGCCGGGCCGGGGCGCCCGCCCCCCCACTCGGGGTGGGGGGGGGGGTGGGTGGGGGGTGTTGGCCCCCGGGGTGCAACCCCCGGGGGGCGGGGCCCGGGTGGGGGGGGCCCCGGGACTCCCATGCGGGTGGGAAAGGGTCAGCGGCGGGCCGCCGTCGCACTGATCGTGAAGGTGGTGGGTGAGTCGTTCTTCGTCGCGCTCTGTCCGGGACGGAGGTTGGTGATGGTGGTGCCAGTGAACGTGCCGGTGCCGGTCACCCCGGTGGTGACCCAGATGCCATGGGCGGCCGGGGCGTCGATGGTGTTGCTGGTCAGCGTCACGTTCACGTTCTTACGGTCGATGTAGAGGCCGGACCGCAGCGCGCCGCGCAGCACATTGTCCGTGAGCGTCACATTCGTGTACGCGTTCGGGAACTTCGAGGTGGCGGAAGGCGAGCTGATACGTACGCCGTGGCGGGTGCCGTTCCAGCCGCCCCCGCCGAGCAGAACGTTGCCGGTGACGGTGGCCGACTCCAGCGGGTGGCCGCTGTCACCGAAGACACCGATGTCCAGCGCGCTGTTCGAGGACACACTGTTGACCAGGTTGTTGGTCATCTGGATGTTCCGGCCACCCGCGATGCGCAGCCCGTTCGCCCACCATGTCGCGACAGCCGTGTTGCCGATCACCTTGGCGTCGCTGAGCTGCCCGTTGGTACCGGACGCCCCGGCGTCCGCGTAGACCGCGAAGGAGTCGTCGCCGGTGCCGCGGGCGAAGTTGTTCTGCACCGTGATGTTGTAACCCAGCTTGTCCGGGTTGGGAGTGTTGCTGTTGTTGATGTTGTAGCCGTCGCCGTAGGTGTCGGCGGTGCGGCTGTCCCGGATGACTCCGTTGCTGCCGGACAGCCAGTTGGCGTCGGTGTGCCGGGTCCACAGCCGCTCCACCAGCCAGCCGCCCGCACCCGAGGCGTTGATGCCGTAGTCCGCGCCGCCGGCGCCGCCGATCCCGCGCCACACGGCGTTCGTGTCGATCTGGAGATCACTCAGCTTCGTACCGGAGCCGACCAGGACCTGCGAGCGCTGCGTCGCGGGCAGCGGCACCTTGCGGTACAGGGTCGAGTGCCACATGCCCGCGCCGCGCACGGTCACCCCGGTGAAGTCCAGCGGCTTGCTGCCCACGAGGCTGTTGGTGAGGTACTTGCCCGCCGGGATCCACACCGTCTTGCCCTGCGTGCGGGCGGCGTTGACGGTGTTCTGGATGGCCACGGTGGAGTCGGTCGTGAAACCGGGGTCGGCGCCGTAGTCCACCACCGACAGGGAGTTCGCCGGACGGGCGACGGCCGCGCCGACCTGCTCCAGGTCGATCGAGTCGACCGCGTAGAAGGCGGCCGTGTTCGCGGCGTCCTTCTTCAGCGTGACGGTGGCGTTGGCGGGGATCGCCGCGCCGGTGACCCGGACCGGGAACTCGTTGTAGAAGTGGTACGCCTCGCCGCCCGCGTTCGGGTCGTCCGGGTTGGTGGTGGCGTTGCGGTAGTTCCAGGCCTGCTTCGAGCTGAGGGTGATCGCCTGCCGGAAGCTGCCGTTCACATACAGGTTGAGGGTCGCGTCGAGACCGCCGCCGCTCGCCGTGTCCGGGATCGCCGCCCTGACCACCAGCGAGTTGGCGCTCTTGCCCGAGCTGTTCTTGACCGATATCGCGTGCCCGGTCGCCTTCAGCTCGGCCAGCGCGTAGCCGGACGCCTCGCTTTCGAGCGTGGCCTTCGTCGGCGCCGGGTCGCCCGGCTTGATCGACCGGACCAGCGCGCCCCCGGCCAGGGTGCCGCTCTCCGCCTCGACCGTGGTGAACGGTGTGGTGGCCCCGGCCTGCGCGGCCACCGCCCGGCCCTTCGTCTTGGCCGCGACCGCGGCCTGCGCTGCGTTGTCGGGAAGGACCGTCAGGACTCCGCTGCCGAGCACTGCCGCTCCGGCGAGCCAGACGGACAGTCGTTTCGTCGTGCCTTGCATGGCCGTCTTGCCTTGCACAGCCGCATTGCGTTGCATGGCGAGCCTCTCAAGGTAAAAGGTGCGTGGACTGGATGTGGTGCGACGGCGAAGGTGAGCCGCCGCCTTGTGGATCAGCGGAGCGAGATCTCTCCGCTCCTCCGTTCCTCCGCTCGGCTCGCGCCGAGACACGACCGGCCGCAGGTGTCGCGGCCGAGTCGAGGTATGTGGGGGTGCGGGCGTGCGTCGTGCGGGTGCGCTCAGCACGCCCCGCCGGGGGGTGGGGACATGTCCTCGGGGTCGAGGACGAGGGCTCGGGGTGCCTGGAGGCCGCCCCTGGGTCGGCCCGGGGAGAGACCCTGGACCGTCCATGGAGAGCCCGGCGACCGTTCGAGCCGTGTGGTCCGGGCAGGTCTGAAGCCGTGTGGTCCTGGCAGGCCTGCGCCTCAGCCGAGCAGCAGCGACCTCGGCTGGACGGACAGGACTTGGTCGAGCACCAGGGAGGCGGCGCCGATCGCGGCGACGTTCTCGCCGAGGGTGGTGGAGGCGACGAGGGTCGGATGGGTCGCCTTGACGAAGGGCGAGCGGGCCACCATCGCCTCGATCGGCGGGAACATGTGCTCGCCGAGCACCTGCCACGCCGGTCCGCCGAAGACGATCGTGTCGATGTCGAGCAGGGTCGCCGCCGCGCAGACGCCCCGGCCGACCCTCAGGGCGAGGCGCTCGATGATGCCGCCCGCCCGCCGGTCCCCCTCGGCGGCCAGTTCGGCCAGCCGCCGCAGACCGCGCTGGGCGTCCGCCGGGTCGACCACGGTGAAGTCGGCACCGAGGACACCCAGCGCGATGGCCTCGTCGACGAGGGTGTGGATCGAGCAGGCCGCGCCCAGTCCGCCGACCTCACCCGCGTTGCCGGACACCCCGCGCAGCACGGTGTCCTCCACCACGAGCCCCATGCCGGAGCCGGTGCCGAGGTAGAAGAAGAGCAGGTTGCGGCTGTCGCGGGCGGCGCCCGCCCAGCGTTCGGCGACCACGGCCGCGGTGACGTCCTTGTCGAGCAGCGCCGGGAAGCCGGTCGCCTCGCTGAGCCGGTCGCGCAGCGGGTAGCGCCCCCAGCCGTGCAGCTCCGGCGGGTCCACGACCGACCCCGCCGCGGCGTCGATCGGGCCCGGCGCGGCGATACCGAGGCCGAGGACGCGTTCCGCGTCGATGCCCGCCTCCGTCAGCAGTTCGGCCACCGAGGCGGCCATGTCGGCGACCGTGCCGTCGGTGTCGGCGCCGCTCGGGGTGCGCCGGCTGCGCTGGGCCACGACCGTGCCGAGCAGGTCCACCAGGATGCAGGTGATGACGGCCGGGTCCAGATGGATGCCCACGGCGTAGCGAGCCGCCGGGACGATCTCCAGGAGGGTGCGCGGTTTTCCGGTGCCGGTGCTGTGCTTGCCGGACTCCCGGGCCACGCCCTGGTCGAGGAGCCGACGGGTGATGTTGGAGACGGTCTGGGCGGACAGCCCGGTGGCCTTCGCCAGCTCCACCCTGCTCAGGCCCGAGGTGTGACGCCGTATGGCGTCGAGTACGACGGACTCGTTGAAGTCACCCATGCGCGGCAGATTGGTGCCACGCCGGACGGCGGGCTTCGCGATGCTCTCCGCCTTGCCGGAGCCGGCCGCCCCGCCGGTGCTCGCCACTTCGCCCGTGCTCGTCGCCTTGCGGGTGCTCGTCGCCCCACCGGCGCTGTCGGCTCCACCGGCGCTGTCCGCCAGGCCGGCTCGATCCGCCGTACCGGCTCTCGCCGCCGTACCGGCTCTCTCCGTCTTGCTGGTCACCAGGTCCCTCCGGCTGCCCATCGCAGGAATCGTACACACAGAGAACGCACAGGCCAGGCGGGCGTACACGGCTCGCCCGCCCGGCCGTGCGGCGGATCAGGTGCTCTCGCCCACCCCTGCCGGTCGCAGGCGCAGGGTGCGGATCTGGAAGGGCCGCAGCCGCAGGTCGACGGCGTCCCCGGTGTGCGGCAGCTCCTGCTCGGGCCGCTCAAGGAGGTCGCAGTCGCTCACGGCGGCGAGCGGGAAGCCCGCCGTCAGGCGCGCCGACGCCGCGCCTCCGAACGCCTCGTACAGCCGCACCACCACATCGCCGCTGCGGTCGTCGGCGAGCTTGACCGACTCGACCACCACGTCGGTGGTGTCGAGGCCGATCAGCGCGGCGGCGTGCGTGGGCGCGGGGCGCAGCGGCAGGTTCAGGGCGTAGCCGCCGGCCACGGCCTCCTCGATGCCGACGCCCGCCAGCAGGGCGTACGTGAACTGGTGCCGGCCACGGTCGGCGTCGGGGTCCGGGCTGTGCGGGGCGCGCAGCAGGGAGAGCCGGACCGTGGTGGTGGTGCCGCCGTCGGACTCGCGGGTGTCTCGGCGGACGTCGTGGCCGTACGTCGAGTCGTTGAGGACGGCCGCGCCCCAGCGCCGCTCGCCGACATGCACCCAGCGGTGCGCCCACAGTTCGAAGCGGGCCGCGTCCCAGCTGGTGTTCTCGTGCGTGGGCCGCTGGACGTGGCCGAACTGGATCTCGGCGCTCTCCCGTTCGGCGTGCACGTCCAGCGGCCAGGCGGCCTTGAGGACGGTGTCGCGCTCCTGCCAGTCGATGTCGTTGCGGACGGTGACCTGCCGGCTCTCGGCGGCCAACTCGACGTACTGGACGAACCGCGAGGCCCCGTGGACCCGCTCGACACGGACCGAGGCGAGCAGCGGACCTTCGTCCACGAGGGTCACCGACTCGGCCCGGTCGAGATCGCGGACCACGTCGCGGTAGTACGTGTCGATGTTCCACGCCGACCACAGGTTGGGGTCGTCGGGGTGGAGCTGGAGGAGGTTGCCCGCCGTGCCGGGGGCGATGGCCTCGCGCCGCGCCGCGTGGTCGTACACGGAGGTGATCAGTCCGCGGTGGTCCACCTCGACGGTCACGACGCCGTTGCCGAGGACGAAGCCGCCGTCCTTGGCGGTGGCGGAGACGGCCTGCGCGGGGGCGTCCACCGCGCCGCCGGAGGCGAGCGCGTCCACCTCGGCGAGCACCGCGGTGCGCCCGTCGGAGAGCGGCTGCCCGGCCGGGAATGGCTGCCCGCCGGTCGTCGGTTCCCCGGCGATGACGGCGACCTCGCGGCGGGCGTAGGGGCCGGCGTTGAGGAGCGCGGGGCCGCCGGGCAGGTGCCCGGCCGCGTCCGCGATCAGGGTCTCCAGTTCCTCGCGGATCTCCGCGTACTCACGCTCGGCCTGCTGATGCACCCAGGCGATGGAGGAGCCCGGCAGGATGTCGTGGAACTGGTTGAGCAGCACCCGCTGCCACAGCGAGGTGAGGTGCTCGTACGGGTAGGGGGCGCCGGCCCGCAGCGCGGCGGTGGCGGCCCACAGCTCGGCCTCGCGCAACAGGGCCTCGCTGCGGCGGTTGCCGCGCTTGGTGCGGGCCTGGCTGGTGTACGTACCGCGATGGTTCTCCAGGTACAGCTCACCCCGCCACACGGGCAGTTGGTCGCGTTCGGCGCGGGCCGCCGCGAAGAACGCGTCGGGCGCTTCGATGACGACCTTGGGTGAGCCTTCGAGGTCGCGCAGGCGGCGGGCCTTCTCCAGCATGGAGCGGCTGGGGCCGCCGCCGCCGTCCCCGTAGCCGAACGGCACCAGGGAGCGGGTGGCCACGCCCTTGTCGGTGAAGGTGGTCTCGGCGTGGGCGAGTTCCGCCCCGGTGAGCGCGGCGGTGTAGCTGTCGACGGGCGGGAAGTGCGTGAAGATGCGGGTGCCGTCGATGCCTTCCCAGTCGAAGGTGTGGTGCGGCAGCTTGTTGGTCTCGTTCCAGGAGAGCTTCTGGGTGAGGAACCAGCTGGCGCCGGCCAGCCGGGCCAGCTGCGGATACGCGGCGGTGTAGCCGAAGGAGTCGGGCAGCCAGACGCCGTGCTGCTCGATGCCGAACTCCTCGGCGAAGAAGCGCCGGCCGTAGACCAGCTGGCGGGCGAGTGCCTCGCCGCCCGGCAGGTTGCCGTCGGCCTCGACCCACATGCCGCCGACCGGGGCCCAGGTGCCGTCCCCGGCGGCCTTCTTCATCCGCTCGAAGATCTCCGGGCGCTGTTCCTTGATCCACGCGTACTGCTGGGCCGAGGAGCAGGCGAAGACCAGCTCGGGGTACTCCTGGGCGAGGGTGGTCATGTTGGTGAAGGTGCGGGCGCACTTGCGGACGGTCTCGCGTACGGGCCACAGCCACGCCGAGTCGATGTGCGCGTGGCCGACCGCGGCGAGGGTGTGCGCGGAGGCGTGCGCGGGCCGGGACAGTACGTCGGACAGGCGCTCGCGGGCCGCCGCCGCGGTGCCCGCGACCCGGGTCGGGTCGATGGCGTCGGCGGCGCGGCGCAGGGCGTGCAGGATCTCGTGGCGGCGCGAGGAGCCGACGGGCAGCTCGTGCATCAGCTCGTCGAGCACCTCGATGTCGTGGATGAGGTGCCAGACGTCGTCCTCGCGCACGGCGATCTCGGCCTGTTCGAGGCGGTAGATGTGCGCGTCGCCGGAGGTCTCCAGGGAGCCGTGGTGCAGATGCAGGCCCGCGCTGCCGACGATGGGCGGGTTGGCGGCCAGTTCGATCAGCAGGTCGATCCGGTCGCCGCCGGTGGCGTGCTCGGTGAGCAGCACCGTGCGGTTGTAGGGGTGCAGGCCCTGGAGCGGGGCGCCCTCGGCGTCGTGGACCAGGCCCTCGGCCTGGCCGCCGGGCCCCTTGGTGAGGTCGAAGCCGAGATCGAAGACGGCCTCGACGCGCCGGCCCGTCCAGTCCTCGGGGAGGTCGGCCCGCGCGCGCAGCCAGGTGGTGGCCCAGGGGCGGCCCCAGGTGGAGCCGAGGGTGAAGGGTTCGTAATCGGCGGCCAGCGCGTCCGCGACCGGGACCGGTTCGCCGTCCACGAACCAGGCGCTCAGCGTGAAGGGCCGCGCGGCGCTGTAGAGGGCGGGACGGATCACCCGGTCGAGGAGTTTGCGGATCCGGTCCTCGATGATCCGGCGGTCGTCATGCACGGCGGAAGTCCTTCCAGGGGTCGTACGAGGGGTCGGGCGCGGGCAGCCGGATGGTGTCGCGGGCCCCGTCCGGCCAGGTCACCTCCGCGCACAGGTCGGTGTCCTGGGCACGGGTGGTGACCTCGGGCAGGGCGGCGGGGTCGGTGCCGCCCAGATGGATCAGGGCGATGTGCAGGGTGCCGTGGGTGACGGGTCCGTCGGTCGTGACGACGGGTGTCGCCGACGTGGCCCCCATGGCGTTGCTGTCGATGCCGGACACGACGGAGGCGTGGGGGAGGTGATGCGCCCCGATGATGACGGAGACCGGTCCGGCCTCGCCCGCGACCCGGACGGTGGCGGGGTGGAGTGCTCCGTCCCCGGCGTTCCCGTCACCGGCATCCCTGTCACCGGCATCACTGTCACCGGCATGCCCGTCCCCGGCGTTCCCGCCAGCGGCATCCCCCAGCCCGGGAGCCTCTCCCCCGGCGGCCCTTGCCCCGGCGGCGATCGCCGCGGTGTCGACCGCCCCGGTCGCGACCGCCCACCCCCCGATCCGCAGCACATGACCGTCCGTGCTGTCCGGCGCCGGGTCGACCCGCACGGCCCGTACCTCGATCGTGCCGCGCAGTGCGGAGCCGACCGTGATCCAGGGGCCCAGCGTGTAGGGGGTGTCGGGGCCGCCGAAGGGGTCCCAGGTGGCGTCGGCGGGCCAGTGGGCGCGGCTGCGCGAGACGGCGGTGGTGTCGCCGAAGGAGACGCGGGTCGCCGGGCGCCGGTGCGAGGCGCGTCCGGCGGCGTCGAGCAGTACGACCGCGTTGTCCAGCGGGTCGGCGTCCGCGCAGGACCCCGTACCGGCGGTGGGGTCGCCCGGGGTCTCGGGCGCGGTGTGCGTCGAGTAGGCGAACCGTGCGTAGCAGGGGTCGTCGGCGTGCGGCCGGATCGGGTCGGCATGGTCGCCGCCGTGGTTCACGACCCGGACGATCCCGTCGGCCGAGGTGCCCGAGACCAGCCAGCCGGGCGCCGCCAACGCCCGCCCGAAGTTCCCCTGTTCGACGGCGAGGGGGGTTTCCGGGCTGGTCCACACGGGGTGGTCCGGCGGTAGCGCGAGCCCGATGAAGCCCTTGCTGGCCCAGTACGGGGACGCCGGTCCCGAGTACACCTGGAGCACGCCCCGGTAGGGCCGGTGCCAGCCGAGGGTGAGCAGGCCGTTCTCGTCGGTGGCACCGTGCCGGGTGAAATGGTCCAGCATGCGGGTGGCGAGCGCGCGGGTCTCGCCGGGCGCGAGCGGTGTGGCGTCGAACAGCGCGCCGGTCCACAGCGAGGCGAGGGCGGCGTGCCGGTAGGTGAGCGAGCGGCCCTGCACGAGCGGTGAGCCGTTCGCGCCCACCAGGAGGCGCTGGTCGGCGAGGAACCGGGTGAGCCGGGCCCGGTAGCGGTCGAGCAGCCCGGCGGGGGCCGCGTCCCCGAGGATGCGGCAGAACCACAGCGGGTACAGGTGCATGGCCCAGCCGTTGTAGTGGTCGAAGTTGCGCGGTTCCCCGCCGGTGAGCCCGTCGGAGTACCAGCCCTCGCCCGCGTACCAGCCGTCGGTGAGGCCGATCGTGCGGTCCAGGTCCTGCTGGTGCCACTGACCGCCCACGGTACGGGCGAAGGCCTCCGTGATGCCCTGGAACCAGATCCAGTTGTTGCCGGGCATCAGATTGCCGGTCATCGGCGCCAGCCAGTCCAGGATCCGCTGTCTGACCTTGTCGTCGAGCCGGTCCCAGATCCATGGCCGGGTCTCGTGCAGCGCGAGCGCGATGGACGCGGCCTCCACCTTGGCCTGGTTGCACTCGGCGAAGGACGGCCAGCGCTCGGGGTGCGCCGGGTCGGTGCCGGTGGCGAGACCGGCCGCGTACCAGGCGGCCAGGCCGTGCGGATCACCGCCGCCCGCCCCCGCCAGCCGGAAGGCGGCCAGCAGGAACGTACGGGCGAAGCCCTCCAGGCCGTCGCTGAGCACACCGTTGGAGCTCGGCACTCCGGGCAGGTGGATCAAGGAGTGCCCATCGGTGGCGTACGGCCGTACGGCGAGCAGCATCCGGTCCGCGGTCCGCTCCCAGTGGGCGCGGTCCTCGGCGGGGGTGCGGGTCATGGCGTGCGGGTCTCCCTCGTCATGAGGTGCGGGTCTTCCTCGTCATGCGCTACGGGCTTCACTCGTCATCAGGTGCGGGTCCCCGTCATGGGGTGCGGGCTCTACTCGTCATCAGGTGCGGGTCCCCCGTAATGAGGTACGGGCTTCCCGCGTCATGAGGTACAGGCTCCCTGATCATGCGTTGCGCGCCTCCCACGCCTGCTCGTACTCGGCGCGGATCTGGTCGCCGGCCTCCTTGCGCCAGGTCTTCATCGCGTCGTCCCAGTCGCTGACCGGGCGGCGGCCCTGCATGATGCCCTTGCGGATGTCGTCCAGGCCGGTCTGGAGCAGGCCCGACTTCCTGGCGTTGGTCGGCGAGTAGAGCGATTCGGCCGGGTTGGGCCGCCGCTGCTCGATCGCCTGCTTCTGGAAGGCGTACTGCCGGCTCACGATCTCCGGCTTGGCCGGGTAGTAGAGCGTGAAGGGCGCGTCGGTGGCGAAGATCGTCGGCAGGGTGACTTCGGTGCCGCCCTGGGCGGTGAGGATCGGGTCGGTGCCCCGCAGGGTGTGGTCCGGTCCCTGGACGCCGTACTTGCGCAGCAGATAGCCGTCGGTGCCGAAGGGGGTGGCCAGGGCGTCGAGCGCGCGCAGGATCTGCTGGATGCGCGCCTTGGGCGCCTTCTTGAGGATGAGCGTGGCGTAGCTGGACTGGCCCTGCCACTGGACGCCCGGGCCGCCGTCCCAGCCCGGCGCGATCATGTAGCCGATCTCCATGTCCTTCGCGTTGGGGCCGTAGACGGTGTAGTAGTCGTTCCAGGCGACCGGACCGTCGGGGTTCATGACGGTGTGTCCGGTGCCGAACCACTCCTTGGCCTTGCCGAGCACGGTGTACGTGTCCGGGTGCATGAGTCCGGCCTTGGTGAGCGAGCGCACCGCGTCCAGGGCCTGCTTGGCCTCCTCGGTCTCGTGGTACCAGGTGAAGCGGCCGTTCTCCTCGCCCCACTTGTTCGGGGCGCCCAGGGACTGCATCGCGAAGTCCCAGGCGGTGACGCTCTCGCCGAGCGCGTACCGGTTCGCCTTGGGGTCGGTGACGTCCTTGCAGAGCTGCTCGAACTCGCGCCAGCTCGTCGGGTTCGGATCGACGCCGAGTTGCTTGAGCAGGTCCAGGCGGACGAAGTTGGGGCCGCCGGACAGCGGCCGGGGCATCGGGACGGAGTAGATCCCGCCGTTGAGGACGGTCATGCCCCAGGAGGCGGTGGGGATGTTGGCGAGGTGCGGGTAGTCGCGTACGGCGTCGCCGGACAGATACGGGGTGAGGTCCTCGAACAGGGTGCTCAGCATATCGGGCGAGGCCGCGGCGTTCGAGTTCGGCGGCAGCATCAGCATGGCGTCGGGCAGGTCGCCGCCCGCGATGGTGACCGCGAACTTGCTGGGGTAGTCGGCGACGGGGGTGATCTGGAAGTTGAGATCGCAGCCGACGTACTGGTTCAGGGCCTGCCACATGGTGTTGCGGTCCACGGGCGGCGGCACCGGGTTGAAGATGAGGTTCATGATGTCGATCGGGTCGCCCTTGGCGGGCGGTCCGTCGGGGAAGGCCCGGACGGGGTCCTTCGGGTAGTTCAGATAGCCGGGGGCCACGCCGTCCGCGGTCGCGGGCATGGAGGTCTCCACGCCCTGGTACGGGATGTACGTGGGCAGCGGTACCTGGGCATTGGCCGCGGCGGTGGACACCGGGCGGTGGTCGCCGCACGCGGAGAGCGTCAGGCCCGCCGCGACTCCGGCGGCCGAGGCGAGGAAGCCGCGGCGGCTGAGTTTGTTCGTCACCGTGTTGATCACCGTGTTCATCCCTTCACCGCTCCGACCATCACGCCCTTGTTCATGTGCCGCTGGAGGAACGGATAGATCAGCACGATGGGCACGATCGAGAGCATCAGAATCGCCGCTTGCAGGGACTGCACGGGGGGTATGGCGGCACCGGCCGCCACATCCACCTGACCACCACTGAGCTGCGCGTTGTTGACGACATAGGTCCGCAGGACCATTTGCATGGGCCATTTGGCGGTGTCGTTCATGTAGAGCATCGCGTTGAAGAAGGCGTTCCAGTACGTCACCGCGTAGAACAGGCCGATGACGGCGACCGACGCCTTCGACAGGGGCAGGACGATCCGCAGCAGGATCTTCATCTCGGACGCGCCGTCGATGCGGGCGGCGTCGATGAGTTCCTGCGGCAGCCCCATGAAGAACGACCGCAGCACGATCACATTGAAGGCGTTGATCACGCCGGGCAGGATCAGTGACCAGTAGCTGTTGATCAGGCCCAGTTGCTTGACCATGAGATAGCTGGGGATGACGCCGGGCACGAACAGCATGGACATCAGCAGCAGCATCAGGACCGGCTTGTGCCCGAAGGACCCGGGCCGGCTGAGCCCGTAGGCCAGGAAGATGGAGCAGACGAGGCTGAGCGCGGTGCCGACGACGGTGACACCGACACTGACCAGCATGGCCTGGGAGACCAGACCGCCGGAGAGCAGCGCCGAGTAGGAGTCGAAGGTGATGTTGTCGGGCCACAGGACGTATCCGCCGGCCTCGGTGACCTGCGCCGAGTCGGCGACCGACGTCGAGATGATCGCGAGGAAGGGCAGCACGACCAGGATCACGCAGACCAGCAGGATCACGGACTTCAGCGCCCGCCACGGCAGCGCGCCGGGGGTCTCGCCGGGTATCGCGCTGTAGTGGCGCTGGGGCCGCTTCCCCTGCTGGGGAGGCTTCGGCTTGCGGCGCACCGGGTGCGCCGGATTGAGCGTGGTCACTTGCGGTACACACCTTCCTCGCCGAAGAAGTGGGCGATCTTGTTGGCGCCCAGGACGAGCACGACTCCCACGAGGCCCTTCACCAGGCCGACCGCGGCGCTGACGCCCCACTGTCCGCCGATGACGCCGTTGTTGTAGACATAGGTGTCCAGGACCTCGCTGTTCTCCAGGCCGACGCCCTGCTGTTGCAGCACGATCTGCTCGAAGCCCACGGACAGCGCGTCGCCCAGGCGCAGGATGAGCAGCAGGATGACCAGGCCGCGCAGGGCGGGCAGGGTGACATGCCAGGTCTGCCGCCAGCGGCTGGCCCCGTCCATGGCGGCGGCCTCGTAGAGGTTGTGGTCGACGCGGGACAGGGCGGCGAGGAAGAGGATGGTGCCCCAGCCGGTGTCCTTCCAGATCACCTGGGAGGTCAGCAGTGTCTTGAACAGCTCGGGGTCGCCGATGATGCTCCAGGTGCCCATGTCCTGGGCCTGGAGGAACAGGTTGAGCATGCCGGCGTTGCCCAGCATCTGCTGGAACAGGGCGACGATGACCACCCAGGACAGGAAGTGCGGCAGGTACAGGACGTTCTGGACCCACTTCTTGATCCGCTCGCTGACCAGACTGTTGAGGGTCAGGGCGAGGAGGATCGGTGCGGGGAACACGAACACGACCTGGATCAGGGTCAGCTGGAGGGTGTTCGACAGCGCCCGCAGGAACCCTTGGTCACCGTTGAAGATGACGGAGAAGTTCTCGAATCCGCTCCAGGGGCTGTGCAGGATGCCGATGTACGGCTGGTAGTCCTGGAACGCGATCACATTGCCGAGCAGCGGCACATAGTGGAACAGCAGCAGGACGGCGAGGCCCGGGAGCACGAACCAGAACAGGGCGAGATCCCGGCGGCTGTGCGGCTTCAGTCGCCGCAGGCGGCCCCTGTCCGGCTGCCGGCCCTTCTCGGCCACATCCGTGGCCGGTGGTTGCAGAGTTGTCATGTGGTACGGCCTTTCGAGAGACGGGCACCTTCGGCCGATCCCTGGGCGGGGGGTTGATCGAGTCGAGGGGGAACCGCTGCTGTGGGGGTGCGGGTGCGGGGTGTCCTGGTGGAACGTGTGTGGTGTCCCCGGCGGGCGGACGCTCAGGCCAGGCGTTTGAGCCGGTCGCGGGTGACCTCGCCGAGCAGTGGCTCACCGGCCAGCCAGCGGGCGGTCTCCTCGACGGCGTAGGCGCCCAGGCGGCGTACCTCGCTGCCCTGCGCGCCCGCGATGTGCGGGGTGAGCAGGACGTTGGGCAGGGAGTACAGGGGGTGGCCCGGCGGCAGGGGCTCGGGGTCCGTCACATCGAGGTAGGTCTCCAGGCGGCCCGAGGCGCACTCCTCGGTGAGGGCCTCGGTGTCCACGAGAGCGCCGCGCGCGGTGTTGATGAGCGCGCCGCCGTCGGGGATCAGGGCCAGCATCCGTGCGTCGAGCAGTCCCGTGGTCTCGGGCAGCAGCGGTGCGTGCACGCTGACCACGGTGGAGCGCCGGCACAGCTCGGCGAGTTCGACGCGCTCGGCACCGATCCGCCGGGCCTCGTCCTCGGTGACATACGGGTCGGTGACCAGTACCCGGTAGCCGGCGTCGGCGCGGCGGAGTCCTTCGATGACCCCGCGGCCGATCCGGGAGGCGCCGATGATGCCCACGGTGAGCCCGTCGCCGCCGGGGCGGCCCGCGAAGTCCGGCCAGTCGTCCCGGTATCCGGCCGCCGTCGTCAGGGTGCGGCGGGCGGCGAGGGTGATGAGGGCGAGGGTGTACGAGACGACGGGACCGGCGTTGGCGTCGGCGGCCGACGAGACGGTGATCCCGCGTTCCCACACGGCGTCGCTGACCAGTTCCTTGACGGTGCCCGCGGCGTGCAGCACGGCTCGTAGCCGGGGTGCGCGGGCCAGGACGTCGGCGGTCAGTCGCGGGCAGCCCCAGCCGGTGAGCAGGATCTCCGCGTCGGCCAGTGCGTCGGGGCAGGTGGCCGGTGACCAGGGCTCGATGGTGACGAGGTCGGTGAGTGCGGCGAGGCGCGCGTAGGTGTCCGGTGGCAGGACGAGGTCGATGATGCCGGGGTTCATGACGCAGACCGCCCTGGGGCGTGCGGGGTGTTCGGCTCGTGCGGTCATGAGCGGTCCTTCGTGGTGCGGGAGGGAGGGGAGAGGAGTGGGGCGGGGGCGGTGTGCTCCTCGGGCTGGGGGTTGGTGCCGCGGGGGGGGGGGGCGCGGGGGCACCGGGGGCCCCGCTCCCACGGAGAGTGGTGACTTCTGTCCGACCGAGGAGAGAGCGCCTCACCGCTGGGTCGAGCGCGCCGGGCATGGTGGGGCCAAGGGGCCGCCGACCCACCGCCGTGTCCGTTGCCCGAGCATTCCCCGTCCCTTCATCTGCCGTTCGGAACCCGGCTCACGCCCGGCAGCCGCTCACCGACAGGGTCGTCGCCGTCCGTCCAACATCCCCAGAAGGGACCGACTGTGACGATGCGTCAGACGCTGCGAGGCACCTGGCTGATACTCGGCGCGATGCTGGCCACGGCCTGGGCGTCGCCCGCCGGGGCCGCCGGGCCGCCCACGGTCCAGCCGAGGGCCGAGACCGCCGCCCTCTACGACGACGAGGCGGGCGGCAACGCCAACGCGGACGACCCGGCGATCTGGCGCAACAGCGCCGATCCGGACCGCAGCCTGGTCATCGCCACCGCCAAGGAAGGCGGCCTGCGGGTCTACGATCTCGCCGCGCGCGAGGTGCAGTCCCTCCCCGCCCCGGCCCCGCCCGGCGAGGACGACGCGCCCGGCCGGTACAACAACGTCGACCTGGTGCTCGGCACCCGTCTCGCGGGCACCCGCGCCGACCTGGCCGTGGTGAGCGACCGGGGCAACGACCGGCTGCGTATCTACCGAGTCGACGGCAACCGGCCCGGCGCCCCCCTGACGGACGTCACCGACCCGGCCGCCCGCCCGATCTTCAACACCACCCAGGACGAGATCAACGACCAGCACACCGCCTACGGCCTCGCCACCTGGACCGACACCGGATCCGGCCGCTCCTACGCGCTGGTGAGCCGGCGCAGCCGCACCGAACTGGCGCTGCTGGAACTGACCCCGGCGCCCGGTGGCACGGTCGGCTACCGCACGGTCCGCACCCTGACCCTCCCGTCCGCCTTCCCGCTCCCCGACGGATCGACCTGGACGCCCTGCGGTGAGCCGGACGAACTGCCCCAGATCGAGGGCATGGTCGTCGACCCCGCGAACGGCACGCTGTACGCCGGTCAGGAGGACGTCGGCATCTGGCGGCTGCGCGCCGACCTGACCGGCGGGCCCGTACTGATGGACAAGGTCCGCGAGTTCGGCGTGCCGGGCACCTACGACGAGGAGACCGAGGAGTGCACCCCGGGCGCCGACCCCGGCTTCGGCGGTGACCGGCTGGCCGCCGACGTCGAAGGGCTGACGATCCTGGACGAGCCCGGCGGCGACGGCTATCTGCTGGCCTCCGGCCAGGGCGACAACACCTTCGTCGCCTACGACCGCGAAGTCAGCGAGCACAACGCGTACGAGGCGTCCTTCCGGATCACCGCCGCCTCCGCGACCCTCGACGGCTCCGAGGTCTGCGACGGCGCCGCCGTCCTCAACGCCCCCCTCGGCAAGCGCTACCCGAAGGGCCTCCTCGTGGTCCAGGACGGCCAGGAGACCCCGGCGGACGGCGACCGCGAGTCCACCGGCTTCAAGTACGTGGACCTCAGGGACGTAAAGGACGTCCTGAACGACTGACCCCCGCACCCCTGGCCCCTTCACCCCCGGCCCCTTCACCTTTGGGCCCCGCACCCCTGGCCCCGCACCCTTGGGCCCCGCACCCCGTGGGCCGGGGCGCGGCGCGGCCCCCGCCCCACGCCCCGCACCCACTCACTCCCCCCTCACACCCCCCCCCCCTCAACACCTCCCGGCCCCGCCCCGCCCCCCCCCCCCCCGGGGCCGGGGCGGCGGGGCCCGCCCCCTCGACGGCGTCTCCCTGACC
>NZ_JBHYUG010000061.1:0-16668 GCF_042749375.1 Streptomyces sp. NPDC059477
GTGACCGGCACCCCCGCCGGCAGTCCCTCCAGCGTCGCGACGAGTGCGGGACCGTGGGACTCCCCCGCGGTCAGCCAGCGCAACCTGCTCAACGGGTCCTCCCGAGACCGCTGTCGGTGAAGTCACGGTCACCGTGCAGCCAGGACACCTTGTCGTACATCTCGGCCTGCGTCAGCCCGGCGAGCAGGGCGTTGCGCGCCTTCGCCCGCTCACCCGCCGGGTGGTACAGCTCGCTGCCCATGTACCGGGCGATCAGCTGGGCCCGTCCCGCGCGCTCGCGGCGCACGGCGTTGAACTTCTCCAGGCGCTGCACGACATCGTCCGGGCCCATGCCGTCGAGCAGGTCGCCGAGGACCACGGCGTCCTCCAGTGCCTGGCAGGCGCCCTGGGCCGCGTACTGGAGCATCGGATGGGCGGCGTCACCGACCAGGACGACCCGCCCGTCGGTCCAGGCCCGTACCGGATCACGGTCGCACAGCACCCACTCGCGCCATCCCTCGCCGAGTTCGAGCAGCCGGCGGGCGGTGGTGCCGATGCCGGGGAACTGGGCGAGGACATGCGCGTGTGCGGTCTCCCGACCGGCCACGGGCACGGTCGCGCCGTCGTCGCGGGTGACCGCGAGATTGAGGTACTTGCCGCCGCCGATGATGTAGTGCACGAAGTGCCACTTGGGGCCCGCCCACAGCGTCACCGTGTTCCAGCGCAGCTCCTGCGGCACCTTCTCGATCGGGATCACCGAGCGGTAGATCGTGTGACCCGACACCCGGGGTTCACCGTCGCCCAGCATCGTCGCGCGCACGGCGGAGCGGATGCCGTCCGCGCCGATCAGCGCCGCGCCCCGGAACGTCCGCCCGTCGGCGGTCGGCACGGTGACCCCCTCGGCGTCCTGCTCGTAGCCCTCCACCGCGGCGCCGGTGACGAGTTCGACGCTGTCCAGCTCCTGGCAGGCGGTGAGCAGCGGCTGGTACAGGTCCCCGCGGTGCACCACCGCGTACGGGTTGCCGAACCGCTCGCGGTAGGCGCCGGTCAGTTCCATGGCGGCGACCTTCTCGCCGGTGGTGCCGTCCATGAACCGCAACTCGCCGATGAACACGGCACGTTCGCGCACGCTCTGCCCCACGCCGAGGCGGTCCAGGGCGTGGAAGGCATTGGGGCCGAGCTGGATCCCGGCGCCGATCTCGGCGAAGGTGTCGCTGCGCTCCAGCACCGTCGAGCTGTGTCCCTGCCGGGCCAGCGACAGTGCCGTGGCGAGCCCCCCGATGCCGCCCCCGGCGATCACTGTGTGAGCCATGGTCCGTCAATTCCTCTCAGAACTAGATGAATGGTGATCGTGCGTCAGTGCCGCGCACCCGCGGCGGATGGCGGCAACGGGTGCTGCGGCAGGAGCCGGTGCAGTTCCTCGTGGAAGCCGGGGAACGTCTTGGCGACGCAGCCGGGATCGTCGAGGGTGAGGTTCTGGGTGCGCAGGTTCAGTACGGAGAACGCCATGGCGATCCGGTGGTCGCGATGGCAGGCGATGCGCGCGGGTGAGGTGCTGCCCGGGTGCACGGTGATCCAGTCCGGGCCGGTCTCGGCGCGCACGCCCGACGCCCGCAGATTGTGCGTGACCGCCTCGATCCGGTCCGACTCCTTCAGCCGCGCATGACCGATGCCGCGCACGGTGATCGGGGCGTCGGCCAGCGGCGCGATCGCCGCCAGCGTCATGAAGGTGTCGGAGATCTCGCCCATGTCGACCGTGAAGCCGCCCCGGAACACGCCGGTCCCGGTGACCGTGGTCGCCTCCCGGCCACGGTGCACCCGGGCCCCCGTACGTTCGAGTACGTCGACGAAGCGCACGTCGCCCTGGAGGCTCTGCCGGCCGAGCCCCTCCACCGTCACCGCGCACCCGGTGACGGCCGCCGCGGCGAAGAAGTACGAGGCGGTGGAGGCATCCGGCTCGATCCGCAGATCGGCGGCACGGTAGCCGGTGGGACGGACGGCGAACTCACCCGGGGCGTCCTCGCTCACCTCGGCGCCGAAGTGCCGCATCAGCGCGAGCGTCATGTCGATGTAGGGGCGGCTGACCAGGTCGCGCACCCGGACCAGCAGGGGAGTGGCGAGCAGGGGCCCCGCCATGAGCATCCCGCTGAGGAACTGGCTGCTGAGCCCGCCGTCCACATCCAGGCTGCCGCCGTCGAGCCCGCGCGCCGCCACCCGCAGGGGCAGCGTCCCACCGGCGGCGGTGGCGACGTCGGCACCCAGGCGGCGCAGCGCGTCGGCGAGCGGGGCCACCGGGCGGGCGGTGAGCTGGGCGCTGCCCTCGAACACGAACTCGCCGTGCCCCGTGGCCGCCAGCGGCGGCAGGAAGCGCGCCGCCGTGCCCGCGTCCGCGCACCAGATCCTGCCGCCGCCGACCGGGCCGCGGCCCAGGCCGGTGACCCGCCAGGCGGTGCCGTCGGCCGACGGCTCGATCCGGGCACCCAGCTGCGTCAGCGCCTCGCGGAAGGCCGTGGTGTCGTCGCTGACCAGCGGAGCGGCGAGAGAGCTGGTCCCCTCGGCCGCGGCGGCGAGCAGCAGGGCTCTGTTGGTGAGTGACTTCGAGCCGGGGATACGGGCGTCGAACGCCCTGGGCGGCGCGATGGCGGTGGTCATTGCTGTCCTTCATCGATGGATGGCCGCCACATGGGTCACGGGGGCCGGGCGTCAGATGGCCGGGATGGGTGCGGGGGCTTTCTCCATGAGCGGGCTGGGGTGTCGGGTGGCTGTGATGGGTGGCGGGGCGGTCCCCTTCGCGAGGTGGTGGGGGTGGGCGGTGGGGTACCCCCGCGTGGGGTGGTCGGAGTGTCAGGTGGTTGTGGTGGGCGGTCGGGTCCCCGCGTGTGGGGTGGCCGGGGTGTCAGTGGCCGTGGCGGGCGGGCGAGCCCTCCCGGGTCGGGGTGCCACATGGCCGTGATGGCCGGTCGAGCGCCCCGCTGTGCGGGGTGGCCGCAGTGCGGGGCGGCCCAGGTCATGGGGTCGTGGCCAGCGCCGCGGCGATCTCCTGCGCGATCTCGCGCGGCGCACGGTGTTCGGCGCGCACCGACACCGTCGCCAACTGCCGGTACAGGGGCAGCCGGACGCGGGTCAGTTGCGCGAGCCGGTGCCGGAGGTCGCCCTCCAGCAGGGGACGGCTGCCGTCGTCGCCGATCCGCTGGGTGATCGTGTCGAGGTCCGCCCACAGATGCACCACCCGGCAGCCGGCCAGCCGAAGGCGCGTGCCCGCGTGGAGCACGGCGCCGCCGCCCAGCGAGAGGACACCGGTGTGTCCGGCCAGCGCCGCGACGACCGCCCGATGCTCCAGCAGCCGGAAGGCCCCCTCGCCCCGCTCCCTGAGCACATTCGGCGCGGGCCGCCCGGCCAGGCGTGCCACATCGTCGTCGGTGTCACGGAAAGGGACGCCGAGCAGGTCGGCCAGCGCCAGGCCGACGGTGGTCTTGCCTGCTCCGGGCAGGCCGATCAGGACGGCCGCGGGTCCGGTCATGAGTGCTGCCTTTCGCGTCGGGAGGGAGCGAGCGCGCCTCGCGGGCGCACCGCCGCGCCGGTGACGGCCGGGCCGCCCGGATGCGCCGGTATCGCAGCCGGCGCCGTACGCCGACGGACCGGGGCGGATCCGATCGGCGTACGAGGGTGGGGCGTCCGGTCCGCCGCCCGGCGCGGCGGCGGGTTCAGGGGCCGCCCGCTTCCAGCGCCAGACCGCGCCCGGCGAGAGCGGCCAGGGTGAACTCGCCCTCCACGGTGGCCTCCACGTCGAAGGCGTGGCGCTCGGTCGGCGGGTAGCCGATCAGCGGGGCGGCCAGATTCGGCAGCACCGCCCCGGCCGCCTGCCGCGATTCCCACAGCAGCACCGCCCCCCACCGTTCGGTGGCCGCGTCGGAGATCCAGAACTTCAGCCGCAGGCCGGGCACGTGCGAGAACCGCTCCACCGCCTCGTCGCGCAGAAATCCGCGCAGCGACTCGACGGTCTGCGGCGAGCCCGCGAGGTCCCACCAGACGATCACCGCGTGCATGTGTCCGAGACCTCCTGGAGCAGCGAGCCGATGATGCCCGGCCCGTCCACGGTCAGTACGGACTCGGCGTGGAACTGCATCGACGCGAATCCGGCCGCCCGCAGCGCGTGCACCTCGCCCGTCGCCGGGTTCCGGCTCACCTCGACCCTGCCGCGCACCGGGTGCTCGAAGGAGTCCGCGTCCCACTGGGCGGCGAAGGTGTTGTAGAAGCCCACCCGCGCCGTCCTGCCGAACAGGTCGATCTCGTGCTGCGCGCCCTGGTTGGGCACCGGGCGGCGTACGAGGTCCAGGCCGAGCAGCGTGCTCAGTACCTGATGGCTCAGGCAGACGGCGAGGAACGGCCTGCCCTCCGCCAGGAGCCGGGCCAGCGCGGAGCGCAGATGAGCGATCTTCGGGTGGGACATCTCCCTGGGGTCGCCCGGCCCCGGGCCCATGACCACCAGGTCGTGCGCGTCGACGTCGTACGGCTCGTCGAAGCGGCGCACCTCCACCGCACAGCCCAGCGAGCGGATCTGATGGGCGATCATCTCGGTGAACGTGTCCTCGGCGTCGACCACCAGGATCCTGCGCCCGGCCAGCGGGCCGGTGGGCCGGACGGGATCGGCGGTGTCCCGCAGCCAGAACGGGGCGATGCCGTCGTTGCGCGCGTCGAGCGCCTCGCGCACCGCCGGGTGAGCGCCGAACCGGGTGGGTTCGGTCCCGCCGAGCGCCGCGAGCAGCCCCGCTGCCTTGGCGCGGGTCTCCTGCACCTCCGAGGCCGGGTCGGAGTGGCGTACCAGCGTGGCGCCCACGCCGATCCGCATCATCCCGGTGGTGTCGATGTCGGCGGTGCGGATCAGGATCGAGGAGTCCAGGGTGCGCCCGCCCGCGGTGTCCCGTCCGATGAGGGCGGCCACGCCGCTGTAGTAGCCGCGTCCGGCGGGCTCGTAGCGGCTGATGACGCGTGCGGCGCTCTCCAGCGGGGAGCCCGTCACCGTCGGGGCGAACAGTGTCTCGCGCAGGATGTCGCGGACATCGCGGTCGGTGCGGCCCTCGATGAAGTACTCGGTGTGCGCGAGGCGCGCCATCTCCTTCAGATACGGTCCCACCACGCGCCCGCCCGCGGGGCAGATCCGGCCCATCATCTTCAGTTCCTCGTCGACGACCATGTACAGCTCGTCGGTCTCCTTCGTGTCGGCGAGGAAGGCGAGCACCCCGTCCAGGTCCGGGCCGGACGCGGGGTAGCGGTAGGTGCCGCTGATGGGGTTCATCACCGCCCGGCCGTCGTGGACGCTGATGTGCCGCTCGGGCGTGGCGCCGACGAAGGTCCGCTCGCCAGTGTGGATGAGGAAGGTCCAGTACGCGCCCGCCTCCCGTTCGACGAGGCGGCGGAAGAACGACAGCGCCGCCGGTACCCCGAAGTCCGGCAACTGGGCGGTGAAGGTCCGCTTCATCACGAAGTTGGCGCCCTCACCCGTACCGATCTCGTCGGCGACCACGCGGCGCACCGTCTCGGCGTACGTGTCGTCGTCGATGTCGAAGTGCCCGCCGGTCACCTTCACCGGATCGCCGGGCAGCCGTCCCAGGCTCTCACGCAGCGAGAGCGTGGCCTGTTCCCGCACCCGCATCGCCAGCAGCGGACTGCCGTCGTCCGGGGCCGCGAAGCCGCGTTCGGCCAGCTGCCGGTAGGGGACGAGGACGAGCAGTTCCTGACCGGCGCCGGCCCCGCCGCCCGCGTCCCGTGCCTCGTCGAGCGCGAGGTCGGCGAGCGTGCCGACCCGGGTCAGCTCACCGGTCAGTACCTCCAGGGCGTCGTCTCCTGCCGCCTCCGGGCGGTGCAGCAGGGCGAACGCCTCCGTCGAGCCGTCCAGAATGCGCGACAGCAGTGCCGACGCGCCGTCCTGCCTGGTCATGGGGATCCTTTCGCCAAGGGGCGTGCTCAGTGCGCTGCCGCGGTCGCCGCGTCGAGTTCGGTCAGTGCCGCTTCGGCCGTCACGACCTTCGCGGCCCGCTCGGCGGCGTAGGTCAGGGCCAGCTGGTGGTAGTGGGCGGAGAAGTCGGCCACCGCGTCGGCCACGAGGAACGGCTGGATGTCATGGGTGTACGCGTCCACCGCGGTCATCAGTACGCCCACGTGCGCGTACACCCCGCAGATGATCAGCTGGTCGCGGCCGTGCGCGCGCATCCGGGCCAGCAGGTCGGTCTTGAAGAAGGCGCTGTACCGCCATTTGGTGAACAGCCAGTCGCTGTCGTCCGGCTCCAGCGGGGAGACCACCTTGCGGTGTTCGGGCGTGGCCCGCATACCCGGACCCCAGAAGTCCTTGAGGAGCCCGCGCTCTTCCGGCGTCATGCTGCCGGGCTGCGCGGTGTAGGCGACGGGTATGGCCAGCGCCTTGGCCTGTGCGCGCAGCCGGGCCGTGTTGTCCACCAGGGTCCGGCCGAGGTCGGTGGTGCGCGGGAACGGCCTGAGGAAGTACTCCTGCATGTCGTGCAGCAGCAGTACCGCGCGCCGGGGGGAGAGCTGCCAGTCGACCGTGTTCTCGGGGAGCTGCTCCGCGGTGGGCAGGGGATAGGGCTCGACCGGGGGGATGCCGGGCATGGGGTGTTTCCTTTCCTTCACAGACCCGTTGCGGATCTGTGTGAGATCGCTCGGATCTTTTTCGGATCCCTCTCGGATCCCTCTCAGACACCGAGGGTCGCTCCGCCGTCCACGGTCAGTTCGTGCAACGTGATGTGCCCGGCGTCCTCCGACAGCAGGAAGGCGACGGTCCGGGCGATGTCCTCGGGACGGGCGACCTTGCCCAGCGGGATACCGACCCGGTACTGCTCCGGATTGCCGGCGATCGAGGCCTTGGCGGCGGTGTCGGCGGTGTGCATGCCGCGCAGCATCGGGGTGTCGGTGGAGCCGGGGGCCACCACGTTGCAGCGGATGCCCAGGTGCGCCACCTCAAGGCCCAGGCACTTGGTGAACGCGGTCGCGGCGGCCTTGGACGCCGCATAGGCCGCCATCTCCGCGCGCGCGGTGCCCGCCGCGTTCGACGCGATGGTGACGATCGCGCCCGCGCCCCGGGGGACCATGCGGTTGACCACGGCCCGCGACACATGGAACACGCCGGTCGTGTTCACCGCGAACGTGGCGTTCCAGTCCTGGTCGGACAGGGTGCGCGCCGGGCCCAGACGCAGCACACCGGCGGCGTTCACCAGGTGCTGTACCGGGCCGAGCCGGGTCTCGACGTCGTCGACGAGCCGCTCCACGGCGGAACTCGATGTGACGTCGGCGGCGAAGCCCGTCACCTGGAGCCCCTCCGCACGCAGCCCGGCGGCGGTGGCGGCGATCCGTCCGGCGTCCAGGTCGACGGCGGCCACCTGTGCTCCGCGCTCCGCCAGCAGCCGGACGACGGCCTCTCCTATGCCGCCGGCCGCCCCGGTGACCAGGGCGAGTGTTCCTTGCACGTCTCCAACCTCCATGTGTCGGGCCAGGTGGTGCGAGTACGGTCGTGGGTTCAGCCCCGCCAGGCCGAGGTCACCTCGACGGCCTGCTGCGGGTTCAGCCGCGGGTCGCAGAAGCTCAGGTACTTGTCGCCGATGCGGTTCAGCGCCACCGAGTCCGAGACACACTCGGTCACCGCTTCGGGGGTCGTCTCCAGATGCAGGCCCGCCGCGACGCCGCCGCCGGCGCGCACCGCGTCCTGGAACGCCTGGATCTCGTGCACCACGGTCTCGACCAGGCGGGTCTTGAGCCCCTCCGGGCCGGACACGGTGTTGCCGTGCATCGGGTCCGACAGCCACAGGACCGGATGGCCGGCCGCGGTGACGGCCTCCACCAGCGCGGGCAGCTTGCGCGGGGCGTTCTCCGCGCCCATCCGGGCGATCAGGGTGAGCCGGCCCGGGCTGCGCGCGGGGTCCAGACGCCGGCACAGCGCGAGCAGCTCCTCCGGCGTCATGCTCGGCCCGACCTTGACGGCGACCGGGTTGGACACGGCGGCGAGCAGGGCGATGTGGGCGCCGTCCGGCTGCCGGGTGCGCTCGCCCACCCAGGGCCAGTGGGTGGAGGCCAGCAGCAGTGAACCGTCGGGTTCGCGGCGCAGCAGGGGCAGTTCGTAGTCGAGCAGCAGCGCCTCGTGGCTGGTCCACACCGGCACACCGAACTCCGAACGGCGGCCCGCGGTGCCGCGCCAGCCCAGGTAGTGCATGGTGTCGCTGGCGGCCCGGTAGCCGGAGAGCAGATGGTCGGGGTCGGGGTCGCGCAGCGCGGCGTCGGGCTCGGGGCGGTTGACCAAATGGCCCCGGTAGACGGGCAGCTCGACGCCATTCACGGTCTCCGTCGGCTGCGAGCGGGGCTTGCCGTACTGTCCGGCCAGCCGACCCACCCGTAAGACGGGCTTTCCGGACGCGAGCTTCATCGTCCCGGCGAGCACGTCGAGCAGTGCCGTCTTACGGGCGACGTCCTCGGGGGTCGCCTCGGCCGGGTCCTCGGCGCAGTCGCCGGCCTGGACGATCTGCACGTGGCCGGCCGCGGCCTCGCTCAGCAGGGAGGTGAGGCGGTGCACCGCCTCGATGTCCACGAGGGCGGGCATCCGCCGCAGGTGGCCTCGGGCGGTGTCCAGACGGGGGTGGTGGGCCCAGTCGGGCTGCTGGAGGGCGGGCAGGGAGCGAAGGTAGGACTGAATGTCGGTCATCGGATTCCCTCGGCGGGGCGTGCCGGAGCAACTCCGGCTGGATGGCGGGCAGGGGCCGTGTGTGAAGCGGGCACGGAGGTACGTGCGCACCGGCAGGGTTTCTGCCCGGCGGGGCCGCAGCCACGGGGGGCGCGTCCTCCAGCGGGCTCACATCCGGGCCGGGCGGGGCCACACCACTGTGGGATCGGCGCGCACCGAGCGACAACGCACCGTCGCGAAGTCCGTCGCGATGGCGGTGAGTCCGTCGCGATGGGGCTCAGTCCGTCGCGAACGCGCGTAGTCCGTCACCTTGGCGCAGTGGGTGCGCAGCGCCGTCTGACGCGGTGACCCGGCGGAGACTGCCGCCCTGTGCCCTTCCGGAAGGCGCCGCGGCCGTCATGAACCGGGTGGGCGGGCGCCGACAACGCGGACGCAATGCCGCCGACATGGTGGACGTGACTTTCGGCCGCGACGCCTCCACCAGCCACGCCCACCCGGCCACGGTCCCTACGGCGTCACCGCGTCCGACGCCGCGCACGGAGCGACGTGGCGGAGCAGGCGGTCCCCGCGAGCAACGTCGACGCAGCGAAGCAGGCCCGCGAAGAAGCCCGCCCTCGACACGCGGCTGCGCGCGATGCCCGGGCCGGCCGCCCGGGTTGCCGTCGCATCCCATCCCGCGGAGCCACCTGGCCCTTCGCGCCGTGCGGCTGGGGTCCCCACCTCCGTTCAGGGCAGTGGGGGAGCGTGGACCGGGCGCGTCGCGACGCCCGGTCGATCCGCTAGAAGGGTCCCCGGGCGGGATCACCGCCCCGCCGGACCACACGCAGCCCCAGTACCGGCAGCCGGTCCGGCACCGCCCATGTCGCGCACGACAAGGCCGCCGCCGAGCCCCGCGCCGCGGCCGAGCACCGGACCCGCCGCACGGCCGAAGTCGTGGCGGCGCTCCGGCGGGGGGACGCAAGGCGCGCACACGCACGGCGCGACCAGGACTCCCGCCCGGTCACCGCCCCCGAGCGCCCGCCAACGGCGTAGGGCACTTCGGCGGGTGCGGGTGCGTCATGATCCGCCGGCCGCCGTCCGGGTGTCGACCGGTGGCGGGCGACTCCGTCACGTTGCCCGGGCGCTTCTGACGAAGTCTGCGGCGCGTGACGGATTTCCCGATCGCGCGGTGCGGCGGCGCCTGCCCCTGTGTCCAGAATGCTCGCCGTCCGCCCCGCCCACAGCACCGATCAGCAGGAGCGTTCCCGTCATGACCCGCCAGGCCGACACCGCCGCCGCGCTCCACTCGACCGACGAGGCCGTCGTCACCGTATGGTCGGACATCGGCTGCCCCTGGGCGACGCTGGCGCTGGCCACCCTGCACACCGCGGCAGCCGAACGCGGCCGGGAAGTCCTGGTCGACCACCGGGCCTTCCCCCTGGAACTGTTCAACTCCGAACCCACACCCAAGCCCATCATCGACGCCGAGACGGTGGCGATCGGCGCGCTGGTGCCGACGCTCGGCTGGCGCCTGTGGCCCGGACCCGACCGGGCCTACCCGGTGACGACACTGCCCGCGCTGGAAGCCGTACAGGCCGCGAAGGCACCGGACATCGGCGGGCTGCCCGCGAGCGATCAGCTGGACACCGCCCTGCGCCACGCCTTCTACGGGCAGGGCCGCTGCATCAGCCTCACCTCCGAGATCCTCGCCGTCGCCGCCGCGTGCCCGCTCGTGGACGAAGCGGCGCTCGCCACCGCCCTGGCCCAGGGCACGGCCCGCGCGGCGATCCACCGTGACTTCGGCGTGGCACGCGGACCCCGGGTACAGGGCAGCCCGCACCTGTTCACCGCCTCCGGCACCGACGTGCACAACCCCGGAGCCGACTTCGTGTGGACGGGCGACCCGTACGACGGCGGATTCCCCCACTTCCGCTCCTACACCCGCGACTGGGCCGAGGAACTCCTCGACCGGCTCGCCAAGGCGCCGCAGGCCGACTGAAACCCGGGGCCGCGACCCGCCCCCGCCGGATCTGGCCGAAAGGAAGCTCTCTGATGCCCGCAGACCCCCTCCTCGAACTGCCCTACGGCACCACGCCCGACCCCGGCGCGTTCCTCCGCGCCGCGATCCGCTGGCACTTCTCGAAGGAGACCGGCGCGCCGTTCTGGCTCGACCGGGCCGGCCGGCTGGACTTCGACCCCCTCGACGACATCCACACCTTCGACGACCTGAAGCTCTTCCCGAACTTCGCCAACGAACTGCGCGATGTGCGCGCCGAGGACCTGATCCCGCGTGGCTACGGCCCCCGCCCGAACATCGTCGGCGTCTTCGACAGCGGCGGCACCACCGGCTCACCCAAGCGCGTCGTCATGCTCCAGGAGTGGCTGGACCTGCTGCTGGCCCACAGCAACGCCCAGCTCGACGCGCACGGCGTACCACGGGACGCGAACTGGCTGCTGGCCATCCCGTCCGGGCCGCACATGGTCGGTGCCTCCTTCCAGCAGCTGGTGGCCCAGCGCGGGGGCCTCTCCTTCGCCGTCGACGTCGACCCGCGATGGGTGAAGAAGATCATCGCGCGCGGCGACCAGGCCGAGTCCGACCGGTACACCGAGCACCTCATCGACCAGCTCCAGCATCCGCTGCGCTCCCAGGACATCGGCGTGCTCATGCTGACGCCGCCGGTGCTGGAGCGGCTGAGCCGCCGCGACGAACTCGTCGACCTCGTCCGCGAGAAGGTCAAGGCCATCATGTGGGTGGGTACCCAGCTCGACCCCGACACGCGACACCTGTACCGCACCGAACTGTTCCCGGACACCGTGCTGTGCAGCGGCTTCGGCAACACCATGACGCTCGGTCACGTCACCGAGCGACCGGGCCTCGCCGACGACGACCCCTGTGTCTACGACCCGTTCTCGCCGTACATGACCTACCACGTGGTCGACCTGGAGAAGCGGCGGCCGGTCGAGTACGGCGAGCGGGGCCGTGTCGTGATGCACTACGTCGGCAAGAGCCTGTTCCTGCCCAACAACGTGGAGCGGGACGTCGCCACCCGCATCCGCCCCCTGCCGGGCCAGGTCGGCGACGCCGTCGCGGACATCGCCCCCGTGCGGGAGTTCGACGACGAGAAGGTCATCGAGGGGGTCTACTGATGCCCCCGGCCGAGCCCTACCCGCTGGACGCGCTGGGCCCGCAGGGCCCCTACCGCGCGCGCAACCGCCAGACCGTCACCGACACCGCCGGGACCGCGGTCGCCGAACTCAGCCTGGTGCCGCGGCTGTTCGTCAACCGGGCCCTCGCCGCCCTGCACCGCGCGAAACCGCTGCCGCGCGAGCGGCGCCTGGCGGCCCTCGCCCGAGCGGCCCGCGTCTTCCGCGAGGACGAGGTACGGGGACTGACGTACGACGCCTACGAGCGCACCGTCGCCCGGGTCTCCGGGATCCCCCTGCCCGCCGTGCGCTCCGCCGCCGACGAGATCGCCGACTCGGCCCGCCGCGCCCTGGCCGGGGCCTACGGCGCCCTGCCCGGCGGCGCCGTGCTCGACTGGCAGGACGCGCGCACCCGTACCGGCAGCGCGGTGTGGACCCGGCGCGGCGAGGTGCTCGCCGTGAACGCGGCGGGCAACCATCCGGCCCCGCACGCGCTGTGGCTGGAGGCCCTCGCCCTCGGCTTCCGCGTCGCGATCCGGCCCTCCCGCCGGGAGCCGTTCACCCCGCACCGCCTGGTCTCCGCGCTGCGCGCGGCGGGCTTCGGCGACGATCACGTGGCGCTGCTGCCCACCGACCACGCGGTGGCGGCGGACGTGCTCACCGGAGCCGACCTGGCGCTCGTGTACGGCGGCGACGACGTCGTCCGCGCCTACGCCGACGACCCCAATGTGCTGGTACAGGGCCCGGGACGGGCGAAGATCCTGGTCACCGCCGGGTCCGACTGGCACGCCCACCTGGACACGATGGTGGACTCCATCGCGCACCACGGCGGCATGAAGTGCGTCAACGCGACCGCGGTCTTCGTCGAGGGCGATCCGGCGCCGGTGGCGCGGGCGCTGGCCGAGCGGCTGGGCACCCTGCCCAGTCTGCCGGCCGAGGACGAGAAGGCCGGGCTGCCCGTGCAGCCGCTCGACCGGGCGCGGGCCCTGGAACGGCATCTGCTGGAGCGGGCCAAGGGAACCACCGCGCACCTGGGCGGCGCGGGCATCGTGGAGGAACTCCCCGGCGGCGACGCGGTGCTGCGCCCCGCCGTCTTCGAGACGCCCGGCCTCGACGGCGGCTGGCACACCGCCGAACTGCCCTTCCCCTGCGTGTGGGTGGTGCCCTGGAACCGCGCCGACGGCGCCGGGGCCCTGGGCGACTCCCTCGTCGTCGGCGTGCTGGCCGACACCGACGGCCCGGCGCCGGACGACGAGCTGATCGACGAACTGGTCGCCGACCGGACCATCGCCAACGTGTACGTCGGCGATCACCCCACCCACTGGATGGACCGCGGCGTGCCGCACGACGGCTATCTCGGCGAATTCCTGATGCGGAGCAAGACCGTCATCCGCGGCTGACCGGCGCCACGCGGGCCACAGCCGACACCATCACCTTTCGAGGAGCAGATCATGTCCAACGGTTTCGCCATCCAGGGTTCCGAGCCCGCAGCCGCGGCGGGGGAGTTCGCCCTCGCCGGTGAACTCGTCATCCGCCGGATGGGATTCGGGGCCATGCAGCTGCCCGGCCCCGGCGTCTGGGGCCCGCCGAAGGACCGGGCACGGGCGGTGGCCGTGGTCCGCCGCGCGGTGGAGCTGGGCGTCAACCACATCGACACCAGCGACTACTACGGCCCGTACGTCGCCAACGAGGTCATCCGCGAGGCCCTCCACCCGTACCACGACGACCTGGCCATCGTGACCAAGGTGGGCGCCTTCCGGACCCCGGACCGGGCCTGGCCCTCGGCCCTGCGGCCGGAGCAGCTGCGCCGGGCCGTGTACGACAACCTGCGGGGCCTGGGCCGCGACCATCTCGACGTGGTGAACCTGCGGATCGTGGAGGAGGCCGGCGGTCTCGGCCCCGACGACTCGATCGCCGAACCCTTCGGCGCGCTCGCCGAACTGCGCGAGCAAGGACTCGTCCGGCACCTCGGGGTCAGCAACGTCACCGCCGGGCAGCTGGCCGAGGCCCGGGAGATCGCCCCGGTCGTGTCCGTGCAGAACGAGTACAACGTCGTACGCCGCCTCCACGAGGACATCGTGCGGACCTGCGCCGAGGCGGGGATCGCCTTCATGCCGTTCTTCCCGCTGGGCACGTTCACCCTCCAGCACGAGAAGGACACGGCGACGGACACCAAGGTGCCGCAGTTCGTGCCGCTGGACGCCCAGGTCATCCACGCCGTGGCGCAGCGCCTGGAGGCCACCCCCTACCAGGTGGCCCTCGCCTGGCTGCTCCAGCACTCCCCGAACATCTGCTGCATCCCCGGCACCTCCAGCCCGGACCACCTGGAGGAGAACATCGCGGCGGCCGGCCTGCGCCTGACGGAGACCGACATCAAGGAACTCGACGCCCTGTACGGAGGCGAGAGCCGATGAGCCTGGGCTTCTTCGCGGGCCAGAACAAGAACGAGGTCATCATCGTCCCGCCCGGGGAAGGGCCGAGCCGGTGGGCCTTCGGTGACCGGTACACCGTGAAGTCGGGTGAGCACAACACCGGCAAGTCGCTGTTCCTCATCGAGGCGCTGGTCCCGGAGGGCGGCGGTCCGCCGCTGCACGTCCACCACTGGGAGGAAGAGGCGTTCTACGTCCTGGAGGGCACGGTCGAGTTCCGGGACAAGAACGGCAAGCACCAGGCCCCGGCGGGCACCTTCGTCTACGTACCGCGGGGCACGGAGCACGCCTTCAAGAACGTCTCCGCCGAGCCCGCCAAGATGCTCTTCATGACCCTTCCCGGCGGGAAGGAGAGGTTCTTCCTCAACGTCGGTGTCCCCGCGGACGATGACACCCCGCCGCCCTCGGAGGAACAGCGCCTCAAGGACGTGGCCTACGGCTACGAGGCGGGCCCGGAATTCGGCGACGAGTACCTGGAGTAGCGGCTACCGGGAGAAGTCGCCACCCGGAGCGGTCGCCACCGGGAGAAACAGCTACCCGGAGAAACAGCTACCCGGAGCAGTCGCTACCCGGAGTAGTCCGCGGCGCCGAAGTGACGTACAGGCGCGCACGGTTGTCCCACCCCTGAACTCGGGAGTTCCCATGTCATCCAACGGCAAACAGCCCACCCGTCGTTCCCTCCTCGCCGCCGCGGGCGGGGCGGCCGGCGCCTCCGCGCTCGGCTTCGCCCAGCCGGCCCTGGCCGCCCCCGGTGGGGGGCCGGTGAGCACGCAGACCTTCGCCGCGACCGCGATCCTGCCCGGGGACCGCCGCTACGCGGACCTCACGGTCGGCCTGAACCAGCGCTGGACGGCGTCGCCGGACCGTGTCCACCTGGTGTCCACCACCCAGCAGGTCGTCAGCATCGTCGGGGCCGCCGCGGCGGCGAACAGACGCGTGACGGTCCGCAGCGGCGGCCACTGCTACGAGGAGTTCGTCTACCACTCCGACGTCGATGTGATCGTGGACATGTCGGAGATGAACCGCGTCTACTTCGACGCGCAGAAGAACGCGTTCGCGGTCGAGCCCGGCGCCAATCTCGGCGATGTCTACGACCGGCTGTACCGCGGCTGGGGCGTCACCATACCCGGCGGCATGTGCTACTCGGTGGGCGCGGGCGGCCATGTCGCCGGCGGCGGCTGGGGGCTGCTGTGCCGGCGTGACGGCCTGATCGTGGACCATCTGTACGCGGTCGAGGTCGTGACGGTGGACGCCGCCGGCAACGCCCAGGCGGTGGTCGCCACCCGCGACGACACCGGTCACCTCAACGACCTGTGGTGGGCGCACACGGGAGGCGGCGGCGGGACGTTCGGCATCGTCACCCGGTACTGGTTCCGTTCGCCGAACGCCGTCGGGACCAACCCCTCCGCCCTGCTGCCCAAGCCGCCGGCCGATGTCCTCCTCAGCGACATCTCCTGGTCGTGGGCGGACCTGACACAGGCGGACTTCACCGCGCTGCTCAACAACTTCGGCACCTGGCACGAGGCCCACTCCGCGCCGGGCGACACGGCGGGCCTGAACTCCTTCCTGGCCCTCAACCACATATCCAACGGCTCGATCGGGCTGCTCACGCACATCACCGGGGACACCCCGAACGCGGAGACCGTGCTGGAGGACTACCTCGACCACATCACCCAGGGAGTGTCCGCCGCCCCGCTCCAGCCCTCGGCCAACTCCAGCGACCACGGACCGCTCGGCAACTTCCTCGTGCCGCGGCGCTGGAGCTGGCTCAAGGCCACGCACTTCCTCGGCACCAGCAACCCGGTGATGACCAACCCCACACTGCGCGGCGACCACAAGTCCGCCTTCCACCGCACCCGCTACACCGCGGCCCAGATCGCCACCCTCTACACGCATCTGCGCGACGGGAGTCTGGACAACCCGCTGGCGCAGGTCGTGGTCAGCTCCTTCGGCGGGCAGGTGAACGCCGTGGCGTCCGGGGCCACCGCGCAGGCGCACCGCGACTCCGTGTTCAAGGTGCTGTACCAGACCAACTGGACCGAGGCGGAGGACGACGCGGTCAATCTGGCCTGGCTGCGCGGCCTGTACCAGGCGACGTACGCCGCCAAGGGGGGCGTACCGGTGCCGGACGCACAGACGTCTGGCTGCTTCGTGAACTACTGCGACATCGACCTCGGCAACGCGCAGTACAACACCTCCTCGGTGCCCTGGCACGACCTCTACTGGGGCGGCAACTACCCGCGCCTCCAGCAGACCAAGGCGCACTGGGACCCGACCGACTTCTTCCGCAGCGGGCAGTCGGTCCGCCTGCCCTGACCCCTTCGCGCCGCCGCGGGTTGCCCCCGGGGCTCCCGACCCCCGGGGAACCCCCGGGGGCGCAACCCGGGGGCCGGGGCCCCCCCGCCCCCCCCCCGGCGGGCCCCCCCCCCGCCGGACACACAATCACCTGGGCGG
>NZ_JBHYUG010000061.1:16678-49154 GCF_042749375.1 Streptomyces sp. NPDC059477
AAACCGAAACCAATCAGCGCCCGCCCCCCCCCCCCCGGCCCACCCCGCCGGTCCGCTCACCGTGGCGCCGGGACCCGCGCGGCCCGCAGCACGGCGGGCAGCAGCCCGGGAAAACGCTCTTCCAGGTCGTCGTCGCGCAGCGCCAGGGTGTACTCGCGGCCCACGGCCTCCTGCCAGATCAGTCCTCCCTCGCGCAGTACCCGCCAGTGGTGGGTGAGCGTGGACTTGGGAACGCCTTCGAGCAGGCTTCCGCACGGAGTCGGGCCGGATTCGGCGAGCGTGCGCACAACCTGGAGACGCAAGGGGTTGCTCAGCGCGGTGAAGACGTCTTCGAGTCGGATCTCATCGGTTCTCGGGTGACGGAGTGCCATGACAGCCATGGTACGAAGAGTACGAAGATACGCGGACGGTGAGACCCCCTCGCCTTGCGCGGTGTGTGCGTACGATGATACGAGTATGTACGTAGCAATGCTCCTGTGGAGCCGTAGCCGTCCGGGTGCAGTTAAATCCCCCGGCTGACACCCGGCGATCAGAGGTGGGTGCGGGCGTGGCCTACGTCCGCACCCACCCGCTCAGCGTGAAGGTGAGGAAAGCGCAGTGACACAACCGTCGACCGCCTCCGTGGACGAGCCGGTCACCTGTGACGTGGTGATCGTGGGCGGTGGTCCCGTAGGGATGCTGCTCGCCCATGAGCTGGCCCTTCAGGGCGTCCAGCCCCTGGTGGTCGAGAAACTCCCGGTGCCGTCCGGAGTGTCGAAGGCCGGCACGCTGCACGCCCGTACGGTGGAGAGTCTGCACCGGCGCGGATTGCGCGAGGCCGTGCAGCCGCGACCGGCGCGCGGGGGACTGAGCAGTGTTCCCTTCCACTTCGCGGGCATGTTCGACATTGACCTCGCCGAGGTGAGCGCCGAGGGTCCGGTCATCGTCGGCAGCCCCCAGGCGTACGCCGAGCACGTCTTCGCCGAGCGGGCCGGTGCGCTGGGCGCGCGGATCGTGCGCGGTCAGGAGTGCACCGGCGTCCATGACGAGGGCGACCGCGTCCGCGTGGACCTCCGGGGCGTGGACGGGACCGCGAGCCAGGTCACCGCGCGCTGGGTGGTCGGCTGCGACGGGGTGCGCAGCGCCGTCCGCCGCTCCGCCGGGATCCCCTTCACCGGTACGCCCGCCACCGTGGCTGCGCTGATGGGGGAGGTGCGCCTGCTCGACCCCTGGGCCGCGCCGACCGGCTGGCAGCGCACCCCACGGGGCTGGACCCTGGTGTGGCTGAACCCCGGCGGACACAGCCGGGTGTGCACGTACGACTTCGAGGGTCCCTCGCCGGACCGCCAGGCGCCGGTGACCTTCCAGGAACTGCGCGGGGAGATGGAGCGCATCGCGGGCCGCCCCGTACCGATGGCGGAACCCCGCGACCTCACCCGGTTCAGCGACGCGGCCCTCCAGGCCGAGCGCTACCGCAGTGGCCGTGTGCTGGTGGCGGGCGACGCCGCCCACGCACACTTCCCGATGGGCGGACAGGGCCTGAACACGGGTTTGCAGGACGCCATCAACCTGGGCTGGAAGCTCGCCGCGGAGGTCAAGGGGTGGGCGCCGGCCGGTCTGCTCGACACCTACCACGCCGAGCGGCATCCCGTGGCGGCACGCGTGCTGTACAACGTGCGGGCCCAGGTCGCGCTCATGCACCCGGGGGTGCTCACGGACTCGTTGCGCGAACTGTTCCGCGAGACGATGCACCTGCCGCAGGTCAACGAGTTCCTCACCAAGATGATCAGCGGCACGGGCATCCGGTACGACATCGGCGTGCCCGGCGACCCCCTGGCCGGCACCTTCGCGCCGGACGCCCGGCTGAAGACCGCCCAGGGCCCGACCAGCCTCGCCGCCCTGCTGCACGACGGGCGCCCGCTGCTGATCCACACGGCCCAGGCGGCCGACCAGGCCGGCCTGCTCGCCCCCTGGTCCGACCGGCTGTCCATCGTCGAGGTGGTACCGGAGTCCCCCGCCGCGATGCCGTCCCCGGCGGCGCTGATCCGCCCCGACGGCTATGTCCTGTGGAGCGGCCAGGGGGGATCGGGCGCGACGGGCCTGGCCGAGGTCGCCACGGCGTGGCTGGGCGCACCGGCCGCCTAGCCGTACCCGCCCCGTCAGGCGGGTTTCTCGGGTGCGGGTACGGATCCCAGGGCGCGGATCGCGACGTCGATCGCGGTGGCCAGCCGCGCGGTGTCGTGGCCCGCGCGTTCTCGCACCCGCAGGCCGAGCACGGTGGTGAACAGCAGCTCCACGGCGTCGTCGATGCCGAGATCCGGGGACAGTTCGCCCCGGTCACGGCCTTCGGTGAGCGCGGAGCGCAGCGCCTGCCGGGTGACCTCGAAGGCGGCCTCGGTCCGCCGGCGGACCCTCTCGTCGGTGGTGCCGAGTTCGGTGGCGGTGTTGACCAGGAAGCAGCCGCGCCCGGACTTGCCGTCGGCCGGGCAGGTGACCAGCCACAGCATCCATTCCCGCAGCACCTCCCGGACGGGGCGCTCCGACACGTCCAGCCGCTGTCTGGCCTCGGCCGACTCGGTGGCCCGGTAGTGATCGAGCGCGCGCAGGAACAGGGTGTGTTTGTCCGTGAACGTCCGGTACAGGCTGCTGGGCGTGAGCTTCAGCGCGTCACCCAGGTCGCGCACCGAGGTGGCGTGGTAACCGCGTCGCCAGAACAGCTCGGTCGCCGACCTGACCGCGTTCTTCTCGTCGAACTGTCGGGGGCGTGCCATGTCTTCACCTTACCCAACTTGTGGAGCGAGCGCTCCCATACTACTGTCATCAATATGGGAGCGCTCGCTCCCGAATTGTTGAAGGAGGCTCCCTTGACTACCGCAGGACAGACCCCCACCCAGACTCAGGAATTACCAGCGACGCCGGAGAAAAGTCACTGGCTGGCGGTCTCCTCGGTGGCCCTGGGCACCTTCTTGCTGGTGACCGCCGAGCAGCTGCCGATCGGTCTGCTGACCTCCGTCGGGTCGGCGCTGTCGATCTCCGAGGGGACGGCGGGCCTGATGGTGACGGTGCCCAGCATCGTCGCCGCGTTCGCGGCACCGCTGGTCCCGATGCTCGTCGGCGCGATGGACCGGCGCATCCTGCTGCTCGGACTCATGACCTTGATGACCCTGTCCAACCTGGTCTCGGCCGTGGCGCCGAACTTCGCCATCCTGGTGGGCTCCCGGGTCCTGGTCGGTATCGCGATCGGCGGCTTCTGGGCCGTCGCCAGCGGCCTGGCCGTCCGGCTCGTCGGCCCCGCGGACGTGCCACGCGCCACCGCGGTCATCTTCGGCGGTGTCGCGGCGGCGAATGTGTTCGGTGTCCCGCTCGGCACCCTGGTCGGTGACTTCGCGGGCTGGCGCATCGCCTTCACCTCGCTGAGCGCCCTGGCACTCGTCACGCTCGTCGCCCTGCTGGCGGTGCTGCCGAAGCTGGCCGCCTCGCAGGCGATTCGGCCGAAGCTGCTGCTGGAGCAGTTCCGCAACCCGGGTGTGCGCGTCGGCATCATCGCCACGGTGCTCATCGTGTTCGGGCACTTCGCGGCGTACACGTTCGTGAGCCCCGTGCTCCAGGACCTGTCGGGGATCGACGAGCGATACGTCGGTCCGCTGCTGTTCGGGTTCGGTGTGGCCGGCATGATCGGCAACTTCGTCGCCGGTTCGGCGCTCTCGCGGCGGGTGCACCGCAGCGTACTGACCATCGCCGTGGCCCTCGCGGTGGCGATGCCGCTCTTCCTGCTGCTGGGGCAGAGCGCGGTCGGCGGCGTCATCCTGCTGATCGTCTGGGGTCTGGCCTACGGCGGTGTGTCCGTGGGTCTCCAGACCTGGATGATCAAGTCCGCCCCGCAGGCGGTGGAAGCGGCCTCGTCGCTGTGGGTGGCGGTGTTCAACCTGGCCATCGGCCTCGGCGCGCTCGTCGGCGGCGTCATCGTCGACACGCTCAACCTCCAGAGCGTGCTGTGGCTCGGCGGGGCCTGCGTCCTGCTCGCCGCCCTGTCGATCTGGACCGCCCGCAACAACGACGCCCTTCGCTGACCGGTCCCCGCACGGGGCCGGCCCGGACGCGCGGTCACCCGGCGATCGAGCCGGCAGGGGCGCGGCGCGGCCGGGTGGCCCCGCTGGGATGCGGAGCCGGCGCGCGAGTGCGTCGCGGTGAAGGAGAAACGGCCGTACATCCCCGGGAGGCCGGGGCGACACGGCGGAAAGGCTCGTCCCACCTGGGTGCTGGTGGCGAACCGGGTGCGGGCGTGAAGACGGTCTGCACGACCCCCTTGGGGTTGTGCAGACCGTCGTCGTGTTGAGGGGCGGGTTCGGTGCCGTAGCGCCGGGTGGCACCGGGGGAGATCCCACAGGAGACCGCTCGGTCGGCCCGCGCGGTGTCTGCCGGTGTCGGTGTCGCGGTCCGCCGAGCGGCTGACCGACCGGCAGGCCGCACACGCGACTCGCTCGCCCCCGGACCCTACGTACGCCCCTTGCACCGGAGCGGCCGACACCCGGGCGGCCGACACCGGAGCGGCCCGCTCCGGATTCGGCTTCTCGGTGCTCGGCGAGACCGTGCCCGCCCACCGGGCCCCACCGCACGCCTCCGATAGTGACCGGCGTCACTGGAACGGCCCGTGTCGACCGCCCATCCCCGGCGAACCTCTGGTAGCAAGAAAAGTGGCAGTCGGAAAATCCGCCTTTGCCCCCTACCTCCTACCTCCCTGAGGAGGCGGTCTCATGACTCCGGCCAAGCCCAGCGATGTCCACGCGACGCCCGGCGGCGACGCGTCCACCGACGAGACCCCCACCATCCATATCCTGTGGATCAACGCCGGGCTGAGCTGCGACGGCGACTCGGTCGCGCTGACCGCCGCCATGCAGCCGAGCATCGAGCAGATCGCCCTCGGCGTGCTGCCGGGGCTGCCGAAGATCCAGGTCCACTGGCCGCTCATCGACTTCGAGTGCGGCCCGGTCGGCGGTGCCGACACGTTCATCGAGTGGTTCTTCAAGGGGGAGCGGGGCGAGATCGACCCGTTCGTCCTGGTCGTCGAGGGATCCGTACCGAACGAGGCGATCAAGCCGGAGGGCTACTGGTGCGGCTTCGGCGACAACCCGGAGACCGGCCAGCCCATCACCACCAGTGAGTGGATCGACCGGCTCGCGCCCAAGGCCCTCGCCGTCGTCGCCATCGGCACCTGCGCCACGTACGGCGGCATCCATGCCATGGCGGGCAACCCGACCGGGGCGATGGGGGTGCCCGACTACCTGGGCTGGGACTGGAAGTCGCACGCGGGCATCCCCATCGTGTGCGTGCCCGGCTGCCCCATCCAGCCCGACAACTTCGCCGAGACCCTCACCTATCTGCTCTACCAGGCGGCGGGCTCGGCCCCGATGATCCCGCTGGACGACAAGCTCCGCCCGGCCTGGCTCTTCGGCGCCACCGTGCACGAGGGCTGCGACCGGGCCGGCTACTACGAGCAGGGTGACTTCGCGGGCACCTACGACTCGCCCAAGTGCCTGGTGAAGCTGGGCTGTTGGGGGCCCGTCGTGAAGTGCAACGTCCCCAAGCGCGGCTGGATGAACGGCATCGGCGGCTGTCCGAACGTCGGCGGCATCTGCATCGCCTGCACCATGCCGGGCTTCCCCGACAAGTTCATGCCGTTCATGGACGAGCCGCCCGGCGCCACCCTGTCGACCAAGGCCAGCAGCGCCTACGGCGCGGTGATCCGCAGACTGCGCCATGTCACCGAGCACACCGTCGACCAGGAACCCAAGTGGCGCCGTACGGGCACGAAGATCACCACCGGATACCGGCCCCCGTGGTGACACCGCACCGCCGCCCGCCGCCCGTTCCTACCCCCGAACACCCCCCAGAAAGGCACGAATGAACCATGGCACCGACGACCAAGGCGGCCGGCGACGGCAGCGGCCTGATGGAGATGTCCTGGGATCCGATCACCCGGATCGTGGGCAGCCTGGGCATCCACACGAAGATCGACTTCAAGCAGAAGCGGGTCGCCGAGTGCTACAGCACCTCCTCGGTCTTCCGCGGCTACAGCGTCTTCATGCGCGGCAAGGACCCGCGCGACGCCCACTTCATCACCAGCCGCATCTGCGGCATCTGCGGCGACAACCACGCCACCTGCTCGGTGTACGCGCAGAACATGGCGTACGGCGTCAAGCCCCCGCACCTCGGTGAGTGGATCATCAACCTCGGCGAGGCCGCGGAGTACATGTTCGACCACAACATCTTCCAGGAGAACCTGGTCGGGGTCGACTACTGCGAGAAGATGGTCAAGGAGACCAACCCGGGCGTCCTGGACCTCGCCGAGCGCACCGAGGCCCCGCACGCCGCCGAGCACGGCTACCGCACCATCGCCGACATCATGCGCTCGCTCAACCCCATGGAGGGCGAGTTCTACCGCGAGGCGCTCCAGGTCAGCCGCTACACCCGGGAGATGTTCTGCCTGATGGAGGGCCGCCATGTGCACCCCTCCACGCTCTACCCGGGCGGCGTCGGCACCAACGCCTCCGTCCAGCTCTTCACGGACTACCTCAGCCGCCTGATGCGCTACGTCGAGTTCATGAAGCGCGTGGTCCCCCTCCACGACGACCTGTTCGACTTCTTCTACGAGGCCCTGCCCGGGTACGAGGAGGTCGGCCGCCGACGGGTCCTGCTCGGCTGCTGGGGTGCCCTCAACGACCCGGAGCACTGCGACTTCACCTACGCCAACATGACCGACTGGGGCCGGCGGATGTTCGTCACCCCGGGCGTCGTCGTCGACGGCAAGCTCGTCACCACCGACCTCACCGAGATCAACCTCGGCATCCGCATCCTGCTGGGCAGCTCCTACTACGAGGACTGGCAGGGCCAGGAACAGTTCGTCACCCACGACCCGCTCGGCAACCCCGTCGACCCGCGCCACCCCTGGAACCAGCACACCATCCCCGCCCCGCAGAAGCGCAACTTCGACGACAAGTACAGCTGGGTCATGTCACCGCGCTGGTTCGACGGCACGGACCACCTCGCCCTGGACACCGGCGGCGGGCCCATCGCCCGGCTGTGGGCCACCGCGCTGGCCGGGCTCGTCGACGCGGGCGGGGTCAAGGCCACCGGACACAGTGTCATCATCAACCTGCCGCGCACCATGACCCGGCCCGAGACCACCTTCGAGTGGAAGATCCCGAAGTGGAGCAACGCCCTGGAACGCAACCGGGCGCGCAGCTACTTCCAGGCCTACACCGCCGCCCTCGCCCTGCACTTCGCGGAGAAGGGCCTCGAAGAGGTCCGCGCCGGGCGCACCTCGACCTGGGAGAAGTTCGAGGTCCCCGACGAAAGCGTCGGCGTCGGCTTCACCGAGGCGGTCCGCGGTGTCCTCTCCCACCACATGGTGATCCGCGACGGCAAGATCGCCAACTACCACCCGTACCCGCCGACCCCGTGGAACGCCAGCGTCCGCGATCCCTACGGCACCCCCGGCCCCTACGAGGACGCCGTGCAGAACACCCCCATCTTCGAGGAGAACCCCCCGGACGACTTCAAGGGCATCGACATCATGCGCGCCGTGCGCAGCTTCGACCCCTGTCTGCCCTGCGGGGTCCACATGTACGTAGGCGGCGGCCGGACCGTGCAGAAGATGCATGTCCCCACCGGTCTGAGCGGGCTCGGCGGATGAGCGCCGCCCCCGCCCCGGCGCACGCGGAACGGGCCGGACGCCGGGTCGAGGCCGCCCTCGACCGGCTCGCCGCCACCGGCGACCCGGCCGCGACCGCCGCCGCCGAGGAACTCGTCGCCTCCCTCATGGAGTTCTACGGCGCCGGACTCGCCCGCATCCTCGACCTGCTCCCGGCACCCGCCGCCCGCACCGACGAACTGCTCGGCGACGACCTCGTGGCGAGCCTGCTGCTCCTGCACGATCTGCACCCCGAGGACCTCACCACCCGCATCGGCCGCGCCCTGGACCGCGTCGGCGGCACCCGCCCCGAAGTCCTCGGCCACGACGAGACGACCGGCACGCTCCGGCTGCGCACGGTGTCCGGCACCGGGTGCGGCTGCTCCTCCACCGCACCGGACGTCCGCCGGGCCGCCGAGGAGGCGCTCGCCTGTTTCGCCCCCGAGGTCACCGCCGTAGAGGTGAGCACCGAACCCGGCCGGTCCGAACCCACGCTGCTCCAGATCGGCGTACGCCCGGGAGCCGGCGCATGAGCACCACCTCGCCCGCCACGGCCCGCGCCCGCCAGGGACTGCGCCGGTTCCTCACCGACCGCCCGCCGGCGCCGGAGCGGTGCGGCATGTGCGGGGCACCGGTGGCGGACACGGACCACCGGCACTTCGTGGACACCGAGCGGCGCAGCCTGGTCTGCGCCTGCCCGGCCTGCTTCCTGCTGATGGAACGGCCCGGCGCCGGCGGCGACCGCTTCCGTCCGGTGCCCACCCGCTGGCTCACCGACCCCCGGCACCGCCTGGACGACCGCGCCTGGGACCGCCTGCGCATCCCGGTCGGCGTGGCGTTCTTCTTCCGCAACGCCGCCCTCGACCGGCTCGTCGCCCTCTACCCCAGCCCGGCCGGCGCCACCGAGAGCGAACTGGAACCGGACGCCTGGACCGCCGTCCTCGCCACCAGCCCCCTCGCCCGCCTCCTGGAACCGGACGTGGAAGCGCTGCTGCTGCGCCGCACCGACGACGGCTGCCGCTGCTACCTGGTGCCGATCGACGCCTGCTACGAACTCGTCGGCCGGATGCGGATGCTGTGGCAGGGCTTCGACGGCGGCGCCGAGGCCCGCGCCGCCCTGGAGGCCTTCTTCGCCCGCGCCGACGACCGCGCCCGGCCCCCGACCCCCGAGGACCGGCCATGAGCGGATTCTCCTTCAGCTGCACCGGCGTGCGCGCCGACCGCTACGCCGCCGGTCCGACCCTGGTCTTCCGGCTCAGGGTCACCCACTCCGGCGGCGAACCCGTGCACGCCCTCGCGCTGAACTGCCAGCTCCGCATCGAGCCCGCCCGGCGCGGCTACGGCCGTACCGAGACCGACGGCCTGGTGGATCTGTTCGGCGAGCCGTCCCGGTGGGGCAACACCCTCCAGCCGCTCCAGTTCGCGCAGGTGCCGCTGATGGTGCCCGGCTTCACCGGGGAGACCGAGGCCGACCTCGTCGTGCCCTGCACCTACGACCTCGACATCGCCGCCGCCCGCTATCTCGCCGCGCTCGACGGAGGTGACGTACCGCTGCTGATGCTGTTCTCCGGAACGGCGTTCACCGGGGCGGGCGGCTTCCGGGTCCAGCCCGTGCCCTGGGACCGGGAGGCCGCCTTCCGGATGCCGGTCGCGACCTGGCGCGAGATGGTCGACCAGCACTTTCCCGGCTGTGGCTGGATCCGGCTGCCCCGCGACACCATGGACGCCCTCCTCGCCCACCGCTCGCGGCGGGCGCTGCCCTCCTGGGAGGCGACCGTGCGCGACCTGCTCGACCGGGCCCCCGCCACCGGACCCGCCGCCGCCCTGACCACTGCGCCCGGAAGGACCGCCCCGTGAGCGCGACCGCGTTCGCCCCGCAGACCGAGGCCCGACTCGCCCTCGCCCGGCAGGTGGCCGACGCCGTTCTCTTCGAGGGCTATGTCCTCTACCCCTACCGGGCCTCCGCCGCGAAGAACCGGCTGCGCTGGCAGTTCGGCGTCCTGGTGCCGCCCGGCTGGGGCGCCGACCGCGCGGAACACTCCTTCCAGCGCACCGAATGCTTGCTGGAGGCGAAGACCGACGCCACCCTCGCCGTGGAACTGCGCTTCCTGCGCGCCCGCCGCCGCACCGTCCAACAGGCGTGCCCGGACGGCGGGTTCGAGACGGTGCCCGAACTCCGGCTCGCCGACCGGACCCTGGTCCCCTGGGACGAGGGGGTGGAGGAGCGCGTCACCGCGGTCGTCCCCGTCGCGGACCTTCTCGCCGCCGAGGTCACGATCCCCTTCGAGCGGCCCGCCGGCACCATCCACGAGACCGTCCTCGACGCGCGGGGCCACACCGCCGGACGCACCGTCCACCGCCACGAACCGCTGACCGGACGGCTGCGGCTCACCGCCCGTGAACTCGACGGCCCCTACCGGGTCGCGCACCTGAGCGCCGTCGTCGAGAACACCGGCGACTGGACCCCGCCACCCGACGCCACCGACGACCGGGACGCCGCCCTGCCCCGCTCCCTGGTCGCCGCCCACCTGCTGATGGCCGTGGACCGGGGAGCCTTCCTGTCGATGACCGACCCGCCGCAGTGGGCGAAGGGCGCGGTCGCCGCCTGCCGCAATCAGTACACCTGGCCCGTCCTCGCCGGTGAGCCCGGCCGCGCGGACCTGCTGCTGTCCTCACCGATCATCCTGGAGGACCACCCCGCCATCGCCCCCGAGAGCCCCGGGGCGCTCTACGACGCCACCGAGATCGACGAGATCCTCGCCCTGCGCACCGCCGCCCTCACCGACGAGGAGAAACGCGAGGCACGCGGCACCGACGACCGGGCCGCCGCCGTCATCGACCTCGCCGACTCCCTGCCCCCCGAAACGCTGGAACGCCTGCACGGCGCGATCCGCGGCCTGCGCGAGGCGACGACCCCGGGGACGACCGCGACGGTCGGCTTCGCCGAGGGGGGCGGGGGGTCCGCGAGGGTTGGCTCGCGGGGTGAGTACGGGGAGTCCGCCGGGACCGGTTTCCCCGATGGGTACGGGGAGTCCGCCGGGAACGGTTTCCCCGATGGGTACGGGGAGTCCGCCGGGAACGGCTTCCCCGACGGCTCCGGGAAGTCCGCCGCGACCGGCCTTCCCAACGGGTACGGGGAGACCGCCACCACCGGCTTCCCCGACGAGCATCGCGAGACCCCCATGACCGGCTTCCCCGACGAATACGGGGTACCGCGGCCCGACACCCCCTGGTGGGACCCGGCGGCCGACGCCGGATTCGACCCCGGCCGCGACCACGTCCTGATCGCGGGCCGCCCGGCGAGCGCCGGGAGCCGTCTCCTGCTGCGTCCCGGCCCGCGCCGTACCGACGCGCAGGACCTGTTCCTGCACGGCCACACCGCCACCGTCGAGTCGGTGCTGCACGACGTGGACGGAGCCGTCCATCTCGCGGTCACCCTCGACGCCGACCCCGGCGCCGACCTGCGCCGCGCCCAGGGCCGCTTCCTGTACTTCCAGCCCGACGAACTCGCCTGGCCCGAGGAACCGGCGTGAGCGCCCCGCCCGCCGGACCCCGCACCCTCGTCGCCGGCATGGGCAACATCTTCCTCGGCGACGACGCCTTCGGCGTGGAGACCGCCCGCGCCCTCGCCGCCCGCCCCCTGCCGGCCCATGTCGAGGTCGCCGACATCGGTGTCCGTGGAGTGCACCTCGCCTACCGGCTGCTCGACGGCTACGACACCCTGATCCTGGTCGACGCCACCGCCCGGGGCGGACCGCCGGGCACCCTCTACGTCATCGAGCACGAGGACGACACCACCGCCGTCGCCGAGGCGGCGGGCGCCCCGCTGGACGGCCACCGTATGACCCCGGACGCCGTCCTCGCCCACCTCGCCGCCCTGTGCGCGGGAACCGGCGCACAGCCCCCGCGCCGCATCCTCGTCCTGGGCTGCGAACCCGCCTGTCTGGCCGAGGGGATGGAGCTGAGCGAGCCCGTCTCGGGCGCCGTGCCCCGCGCCGTACAACTCGTCGAAGAACTGCTGACGGCCGCCCCGGACACGCAGCCGCGTCCACCGGCCGGCCATGCCGTGAAGTGAGGAGACACCCCGTGAAGAAGATCGTCGCCGGCGCGCTGGCCACCGCACTCGCCGTGCTGGCCGCCCTGTCCCTGCCCGACATCCGGCGCTACCTGCGCATCCGCAGGATGTGACGCCCGGCCCGGACGGGTCCGTACACCCACAACGCGCGGCTCGGCCCGCCCGCCCGGTGCGGCAAACGACGTACCCGGCCCGCCCCCGACGGCGTGCCGGGCCCCGGGCCCCGAGCCCCGCGCCTCTAATGGGACCCGGCCAGGCGCCCCCACGTACGGTCCGCACCGCGCGCGCCGGGACGGAGAGAGATGCACGAGATGTCCATCGCGCTGGCGGTGATCGAGCAGGTGGAGGAGGCGGCCGAACGGGCCGGTGACATCACCGCGGTGCGCTCGGTGCGGCTCCAGGTCGGCGAACTGGCCGGTGTCGTGCCCGAGGCCCTCACGTTCTCCTTCGAACTCGCCCGCGCCGGAACCCTGCTGGACGGCGCCGAACTGATCGCCGAACCGGTGCCGGGACGGGCCCGCTGCGCCCCCTGCGACCACACCTGGGCCGTCGGCATGCCCCCGCGGCTCAGCTGCCCCCGCTGCGCGGGTTCGCGCACCGACCTGCTGTCCGGCCGGGAACTGCGCATCACCGAAGTGCGCTGGGACGACGGCCCGGCGACAACCGAACGCACCCGTGAACCCAGCTTCGAGGAGCGCTGAACATGTGCCGTGCGGTGGATCTGCATCAGTCCGTGCTCGCCCGCAACGACGAGTCCGCGCAGCACCTGCGTGCCCGGCTCACCGCCCGCGGCACCACCATGGTCAACCTGCTCTCCAGCCCCGGCAGCGGCAAGACCGCCCTGCTGGAGCACGAACTCACTCTCGCCCGCGCACGGTCCGTACCGGTCGCCGCGCTCACCGCCGACCTCGCCACCGACAACGACGCGGCCCGGCTGGCCCGTTCGGGCGCCCCCGTCAAGCAGATCCTCACCGACGGCCTGTGCCATCTGGAGGCGGGCATGCTGGCCCGCCACCTGGACGGCTGGCTGACCGCGTCCCCGCGCCTGCTGTTCGTGGAGAACGTCGGCAATCTCGTCTGCCCCGCCACCTACGACCTCGGCGAGACCCTGCGGGTCGTCCTCGCGTCCGTCACCGAGGGCGAGGACAAGCCCCTGAAGTACCCGACCGCCTTCGGCCTGGCCCACCTGGTCGTCGTCACCAAGACCGACATGGCCACGGCGGCGGACTTCGACGAGAGCGCCTTCCGCGCCCACGTCGAGCAGGTCAACCCCGGCGTCGAGGTGCTGCTGACCTCCGTACGCGACGGTACGGGCCTGGGCACCCTGCTGGACCGGGCGCTGTCCGCCGCCGACGCGGGCACCGCACCCCACACCCCGGTCATGGCCGGCCACCCGCACCCCCACGCCGGGCACGGTCACGACGGACACACCCACGCCGGGCACGATGGTGCCCCGGCCGCCGCCCTCTCGTGAGCCTCGCCGGAGCCGCCGAGGGCACGGTCCTGCGCCGCCGTGTCACCGTGCGCGGCGTCGTCCAGGGCGTCGGATTCCGGCCGTACGTCCACACCCTCGCCACCTCGCTCGGCCTGACCGGGCATGTCACCAACACCCCCGGCGGGGTGGTCGTCGAGGTCGAGGGCGACCGCGCCGCCGTCGACCGCTTCTGCGGGCGCCTCGCCCCGGACGCCCCGCCGCTGGCCCGCGTCGACGGCCTCGACCAGCACGATGTGCCCGCCACCGGCGACGGCCTGTTCACCATCCTGGCCTCCCGCCCCGGTGGCCCGTCCGGCGTCCTCATCCCCCCGGACACCGCCACCTGCCCGGCCTGTCTGAGCGAACTCGCCGACCCCGCCGACCGCCGCCACCGTCACCCCTTCGTCAACTGCACCTACTGCGGCCCCCGCTTCACCATCGTCACCGGCCTGCCCTACGACCGCGCGCACACCACCATGGCCGCCTTCCCGCTCTGCCCAGGCTGCGCCCACGAGTACGCCGACCCCGCCGACCGGCGCTTCCACGCCCAGCCCGTCGCCTGCCCCGACTGCGGCCCCCGCCTGCGCCTGCTCGTCCGCCCCGCGCGCCCCGGCGCCGCCCCCGAGGAGGCCACCGGCACCGACCCGGTGACCGAGGCCCGCCGTCTGCTGGGCGAGGGCGCGATCCTCGCGGTGAAGGGACTCGGCGGCTACCACCTGGCCTGCGACGCCACCGACCCCGTCGCCGTCGCACTGCTGCGCCGCCGCAAGGCGAGGGGCGGCAAACCCTTCGCGCTCATGGCCCGTACCACCGAGGACATCGCCCACCTGGTGACCCTCGACGAGGCGGAACACGCCCTGCTCACCGGCCCCGCCCGCCCCGTCGTCCTGCTGCGCCGCCGGACCACCCCGACGGGCCCGTGCCCGGCACCGCAGGTCGCTCCCGGCAGCCCCGACCTCGGCTTCATGCTGCCCTACACCCCCCTGCACCACCTCCTGCTGGGCCTGCCCCAGGACCCCGAAGGACCCCGGCTGCTCGTCATGACCAGCGGCAACCTCTCCGGCGAGCCCATCGTCACCGACGACACCGAAGCCCTCGAACGCCTCGCCCCGCTCGCCGACGGCTGGCTCGTCCACGACCGGCCGATCCAGGTGCCGTGCGACGACTCCGTCGTCCGGATCTGCGACGGCCGGCCGCTCGTCGTGCGCCGCGCCCGGGGCTACGCACCGCTGCCCCTGGACTTGCCCGTGCCGGTGCGCCCCGCCCTCGCGGTGGGCGGCGACCTCAAGAACACCTTCTGCCTCGGCGAGGGACGGCGGGCCTGGCTGTCCGCGCACATCGGCGACATGGACGACCTCGCCACCCAGGACGCCTTCACCCGCTCCGTGGCACACCTGGAGGCCATCACCCCGGTACGGGCCGGACTGCTGGCCGCCGACCGGCACCCCGGCTACCGTTCCGCCCGCTGGGCCCACACCCATGCCGCCGGACGCCCGGTGGTCCGCGTCCAGCACCACCACGCGCACATCGCCGCCGCGATGGCCGAGCACGGGCTCGACGGGAGCGCCCCGGTCGTGGGCGCCGCCTTCGACGGCACCGGTCACGGCGACGACGGGGCGGTGTGGGGCGGCGAGTTCCTGCTCGCCGACTACGCCGGCTTCGTCCGCCTGGCCCACCTCGCCTACGTACCCCTGCCGGGCGGCGACGCCGCCGTCCGGCGCCCCTACCGCATGGCCCTGTCCCACCTGCGTGCGGCCGGCCTCGACTGGTCCCCCGACCTCCCCTGTACGAGGGCCTGCCCGCCGGAGGAACTCACCCTTCTGGCACGGCAGTTGGAGCGCGGCCTGAACTGTGTCCCCACCTCCAGCATGGGCCGCCTCTTCGACGCGGTGTCCTCCCTGACCGGCATCTGCCACCGGTCCGGCTACGAGGCCCAGGCGGCGGTCGAACTGGAGGCCGCCGCACTGTCCGCCCCCGCCGGGGACACCCGCGGCTACTCCTTCGCCCTGCGCGAGGCCCGGCCCGGCGACGGCCCGCTGCCGACGGACCTGGCGCCCATGCTGGCGGACCCGGCGCCCGTGCTGGCGGACCCTTCACCCGTGCTGGCCGCGGTGGTCGCCGACCTGCGGGCGCAGGTGCCCACGGAGTGGATCGCCGCCCGCTTCCACCGGGCCGTCGCCGCGCTCGTCCACCGCGTCTGCCTGCTGGCCCGTGACCGCCGGGGCGTGGACACCGTCGCCCTCACCGGCGGAGTCTTCCTCAACACCCTGCTGTCCTCGGCCTGCGCCGCGGCCCTCACCGCGGACGGCTTCACCGTGCTGCGCCACCACCTCGTACCACCCGGCGACGGCGGGCTGGCCCTGGGCCAGCTGATGGTGGCCGCCCGCACCGACGCGCCCAACGTGCCCGACGCTCCTGACGCGACCGCTGAGCGAACCGCGATCACCCCCTGACGCCCCCCACAGCAAGGAGAGGCCCATGTGCCTGGCGGTACCCGGCAGAGTGCTGGACATCAGCGAACGCGACGGCACCCGGGTGGCCACCGTCGACTTCGGCGGCGTGGTCAAGGAGGTGTGCCTGGAGTACCTGCCCGACCTCCAGGTCGGCGAGTACGCCATCGTCCATGTGGGCTTCGCCCTTCAGCGTCTCGACGAGGAGTCCGCCCGGCAGACCCTCGCGCTCTTCGCCGAACTCGGCATTCTCCAGGAAGAGTTCGGCGACCCCTGGGAGGCAGCCGACCCGGCCGCCGACCCGCACAGCGGCGAGGAGGACCAGCAGTGAAGTACATCGACGAGTTCCAGGACCCGGAACTGGCCCGCAGACTGCTCGACGACATCCACGCCACGGTGACCAGACCGTGGGCGCTGATGGAGGTGTGCGGCGGCCAGACCCACTCCATCATCCGCCACGGCATCGACCAACTCCTGCCCGAACAGGTCGAGTTGATCCATGGACCCGGCTGCCCCGTCTGCGTCACCCCTCTGGAGATGATCGACAAGGCGCTGGAGATCGCCTCCCGCCCCGGCGTGATCTTCTGCTCCTTCGGCGACATGCTGCGCGTCCCCGGCACCGGCCGCGACCTGTTCCAGGTACGCGGCGCGGGCGGTGACGTACGGGTCGTCTACTCGCCGCTGGACGCCCTGCGGATCGCCCAGCAGAACCCGGACCGCGAAGTGGTGTTCTTCGGCATCGGCTTCGAGACCACCGCACCGCCCAACGCGATGACCGTCCACCAGGCCCGCAAGCTCGGCATCCGCAACTTCAGCCTGCTGGTCTCCCATGTACGCGTGCCCCCGGCCATCGAGGCGATCATGCAGTCGCCCAGCTGCCGGGTACAGGCGTTCCTCGCCGCCGGACACGTCTGCACGGTCATGGGCACCTGCGAGTACCCCGAACTCGCCGAACGCCACCGCGTTCCCCTCGTCGTCACCGGCTTCGAACCCCTCGACATCCTCGAAGGCGTCCGCCGGGCCGTGCGCCAGCTCGAACGCGGCGAGCACACCGTCGAGAACGCCTACCCGCGCGCCGTGCGCGAAGAGGGCAACCTCGTCGCGCAGGCGATGCTGGCGGACGTCTTCGAGGTCACCGACCGTCCGTGGCGCGGCATCGGGGTGATCCCGGCCAGCGGCTGGCGACTGGCGGCCAAGTACCGCGAGTACGACGCCGAGGCGCGGTTCTCCGTCGACGGCATCGGCACCGTCGAACCCGCCGAGTGCCGCAGCGGCGAAGTGCTCCAAGGGCTCCTCAAGCCCAACGAGTGCGAGATGTTCGGCACCCGCTGCACCCCGCGCACCCCGCTCGGCGCCACCATGGTCTCCAGCGAGGGCGCCTGCGCCGCTTACTACCTCTACCGGCGTCTTGAGAGCACGCCCGCGCCCCGGGAGGCGAGCCCCGTTGCCTGAAACCCACGACGTCCTCGATGTGACCGGCTGGACCTGCCCCGCCCCGCTGCGCGGCCAGTCCCGCGTGGTGATGGGGCACGGCGGCGGGGGCACACTCACCGCCGAACTGATCGAGCATGTCTTCACCCCCGCCTTCGGCTCGCCGCTCCTGGCCGAACAGGGCGACGCCGCCGTCCTCTCGCTCGGCGGCGCCCGGCTGGCGTTCACCACCGACTCCTTCGTCGTACGGCCGTTGTTCTTCCCCGGCGGCAGCATCGGCGACCTCGCGGTCAACGGCACCGTCAACGACCTCGCCATGAGCGGCGCCCGCCCCGCCTACCTCTCCTGCGGCTTCATCCTGGAGGAGGGCGTCGAGATCGAGACCGTGGCCCGGGTCGCCGACGCCATCGGCGCCGCCGCGCGGGCCGCGGGCGTGGAGATCGCCACCGGCGACACCAAGGTCGTCGAGTCCGGACACGGCGACGGGATCTACCTCAACACCTCCGGCATCGGCCTGATCCCGCCGGGCGTCGACCTGCGTCCGGGACGGGTCGTGCCCGGCGACGTGGTACTCGTCAGCGGGCCGGTCGGCGAACACGGGGTCGCCGTCATGAGCGTGCGCGAGGGCCTGGAGTTCGGCGTCGAGATCGTCAGCGACTGCGCGCCGCTCGGCGATCTGGTGGCGGCCGTCCTCGCCGCCACCCCCGGCGTGCGAGTGCTGCGCGACCCCACCCGCGGCGGACTCGCGGCCTCGCTGAACGAGATCGCCACCGCGTCGGGCACGGGCGTCGTACTCACGGAGCGCGATGTCCCCGTCCCGCCCGCGGTGGCCAACGCCTGCGCCATCCTGGGCCTGGACCCGTTCTACGTCGCCAACGAGGGCAAACTCGTCGCCTTCGTCGCCCGCGAGCACGCCGACGCCGTCCTCGCGGCGATGCGGGCCCATCCGCTGGGCGCCGGGGCCGCGGTGATCGGTGAGGTGGTGACACAGCATCCCGGCATGGTGGTGGCCCGCACCGGCCTGGGCGGCACCCGCGTGGTGGACATGCCGCTGGGCGAGCAACTCCCACGGATCTGCTGAGGCCCGGGCCGGGCGTCGTCCCGTACCGGCGCGGTTCACCGGGGGGCCGGTTCGCGGCGCCCGTACGCCGGAACGAGAACGCCCCGCCCGGCCCCGGCGGCGCGCCCGCGACCGGCCCCGCCCCGCATCCGCCGGGGCACCACCCGCACGGCAGACATCAACAACGGCACGTCAGCAACCCCCGGGCAACGGCACGTCAGCAACCCCCGAGCAATGGCACGTCAGCAACCCCCGAACAGCGGCACGTCAGCAGCCCCCGTACCGACGGCCTCGCAGGCAGACGGAAGCGACCATGAGCGAGCACGGCAGCACATCGTCCGGACCGGCGGACGGGTCGGCCGCGACCTGTCTGGTGACCGGCGCGAGCGGATACATCGGCGGCCGGCTGGTCCCCGAACTGCTCGACGCCGGGTACCGGGTGCGCTGCCTGGTCCGCACCCCGGCCAAGCTGCGCGACCACCCCTGGGCCGACCGGGTGGAGATCGTGCGCGGCGATGTGACCGACCCCGGCTCGCTGGCGCGGGTGATGGACGGCGTCGACGTCGCCTACTACCTGGTGCACGCCCTCGGCAGCGGCCCCGGCTTCGAGAAGACCGACCGAGCGGCGGCCCGCGGCTTCGGCGACGAGGCCCGCCGGGCCGGGGTCCGCCGCCTGGTCTACCTGGGCGCCCTCACCCCCCACTCCGTACCCGAGCGGGACCTCTCACCGCATCTGCGCTCCCGCGCCGAGGTCGGCCGGATCCTGCTCGCCTGCGGGGTGCCGACGGCCGTACTGCGCGCCGCCGTGATCATCGGCTCCGGCTCGGCCAGCTTCGAGATGCTGCGCTATCTCACCGAGCGGCTCCCGGTCATGGTCACCCCGCGCTGGGTACGCACCCGGATCCAGCCGATCGCCGTACGGGACGTGCTGCGGCTGCTCACCGGCTGCGCGCGGCTGCCCCGCGAGGTGAACCGGGCCTTCGACATCGGCGGCCCCGAGGTGCTGACCTACCGGGACATGATGCGCCGCTACGCCGCCGTGGCCGGACTCCCACGGCGGCTGATCGTCCCCGTACCCGTCCTCACCCCCGGCCTGTCCAGTCACTGGGTCGGTCTCGTCACGCCCGTGCCCGCCTCGATCGCCCGGCCCCTGACGGAGTCCCTGCGCCACGAGGTGGTGTGCCGGGAGAACGACATCACCCGGTACGTGCCCGTCCCGGCCGGATACCCCCTCGGCTTCGACCGGGCCGTGGCGCTGGCCCTCCAGCGCATCAAGGACGCCGAGGTCGCCACCCGCTGGTCATCGGCCGCCGTCCCCGGCGCCCCCAGCGACCCGCTGCCCACCGACCCCGACTGGGCGGGCGGCAGCCTCTACACGGACGTACGGGAACGCCCCGCCGACGTCGGCCCGGACGCGCTGTGGGAGGTCGTCGAGGGCATCGGCGGCGAGAACGGCTGGTACTCCTTCCCGCTGGCCTGGGCGGTACGGGGCCGGCTCGACCGGATGGCCGGCGGGGTGGGCCTGCGCCGGGGCCGCCGCGACGCCCGGCGGCTGCGGGCCGGGGACAGCCTGGACTTCTGGCGGGTCGAGGAGATCCGGCGCCCCCGCCTGCTGCGGCTGCGCGCCGAGATGCGGCTGCCCGGACTGGCCTGGCTGGAGCTGCGGGTCGACGGCGACGGCCCCGTCCGCTACCGGCAACGCGCCCTGTTCCACCCGCGCGGACTGCTCGGTCACCTGTACTGGTGGACCATCTCCCCGTTCCACGCCGCCGTCTTCGGCGGCATGGCCCGCAACATCGTCCGTACCGCCGAACGCGCGGACACGTCCGTGACGGCATCCGCGGCGGAACAGAAGGGCATCGGCAGCCGTGTCCGACGCCTCCTGGGAGGAAGAAGGGGAGGAAGCTGACGCCCATGCATGTCTCCATCGTCCTGTTCACCGCCGATCTGCGCCTGCACGACCACCCCCCACTGCGCGCGGCGCTGGCCGCCGCCGACGCCGTCGTCCCGCTGTTCGTCCTCGACCCCGCCATCGAGGACACCGGGTTCGCCGCCCCCAACCGCCGCGCCTTCCTGCACGACTGCCTCGCCGACCTCGACGCCTCCCTGCGCCAACGCGGCGGCCGGCTCGTGGTGCGCGGCGGCGACCCCGTGACGCAGGTGTGCCGGGTGGCGACCGAGACCGACGCCCGTGAGGTGCACCTGTCGGCCGGGCACAGCGCCTTCGCCGCCCACCGGGAGGAACGGCTGCGCGCCGCCCTGGAGCGTTCGGGCCGCCGGCTGATCGTCCACGACGCGGTCACCGTCGCCGTACCTCCCGGCACGATCACCCCGGCGTCCGCCGGCCACTTCACCGTCTTCACCCCGTACCACCGCCATTGGGAGAGCACTTCGCTGCGGGCCGCCGTCGCAGCGCCGCGCCGGGTCAGCGTGCCCGACGAGGCGATCGGCGAGAAGATCCCCTCCCGCACCGCCACGGGCGTCTCGCCGGCCCTGCCGCCCGGCGGCGAGGGCCCCGCCCGCGCCCAGATGACCGCGTACTGGCGCAAGGGCCTGGACGCCTACGACGACACCCGCGACGACATGGGCGCGGACGCCACCTCCCGGTTCTCCGCCCACCTCCACTTCGGCACCCTGTCCCCGGTGGAACTGGTGCAGCGGGCCCGTCGGCACGGCGGTGCCGGGGCGTTGTCGTTCGTCCGGCAGCTCGCCTGGCGCGACTTCCACCGCCAGGTCCTCGCCGCCCGCCCGCACAGCGCCCACACCGACCTGCGCACCCAGCACGACCACTGGCGCACCGAGCACGCCGCCCGCGCCGACATCGACGCCTGGCGCGAGGGCCGCACCGGCTACCCCGTCATCGACGCGGCCATGCGCCAACTGCGCGAGGAGGGCTGGATGCACAACCGGGCCCGGCTCCTCACCGCGAGCTTCCTCACCAAGACCCTGTACATCGACTGGCGTATCGGCGCCGCCCACTTCCTGTACTGGCTGGTGGACGGCGACATCGCCAACAACCAGCTCAACTGGCAGTGGATGGCGGGCACCGGCACCGACACCCGCCCCAACCGGGTCCTCAACCCGATCACCCAGGCCAGGAAGTACGACCCGCGGGGCGTGTACGTCCACCGCTGGGTGCCCGAACTGCGCGGCGTCGACGCCCCACGAGTGCACGAGCCATGGCGCCTGCCCGCCCCGGCCCGGGCCGCCCTGCACTACCCCGACCCGCTCGTCACCCTCCCCGACGGTCTGATTCGCTTCCACCGGGCCCGGGGCAAGCGGCCCTGACGGGGTGCCCGGCGCGGTTCAGCCGTCGCTGCCGGGGTCCGCCGCCCCGCGCAGCGGCACCGGCCACAGCCCACAGCCCGTGCCCGCGCAGCACACGGGCGGCAGGGAAGCCGCCGGTGGCGGCGCGTTCCAGCGGAGCCACCGCAAGACCGGCGCGGACCGTGCAGCCCGCGACGGCCGGACCGTCCGTGGTCGTGTGCGCACGGACGCCTGGTCGCGGCAACCGCCATCCGGGAACAACGGGCGGCCCGCCCGCCATTCATCCCGGGCCCCGCCGTCTCCGGTCGGACGCGTGCGGCTCCACCGCCGAGCCGCCGCTGCGGATGATGGTGCGCTGGCGCCGCCCCATAGCAGGACGGTCGGCAGGGGGTGGGCCTTGCAGGGGGCAGGCCGCCCGGCGGAGGAAGCCCGTGAGTTCGACGCCTGGCCGTCACCGGGCCGTTTCCGCATGAGTGACCCTGCGGTTGACGCGTATGTGCGTGGCGCGGCCCGGCTCCAGCGGAACGCCACCGATACGGCGGACGTCGAGGACGGCGCCCCCCGGACAGCCCGCGAGCGGGAGCGGGAGCGTGACCGGGCCCTGGACCGGCTGGTTGACTTCAGCCGCTTCCCTGCGCTGGACCGGGCCCTCGCGGCGAGCGCGGTGCCGTACGCGCAGGGGCGGTTCGCCTTCGGGTCGCGGCGATTGCTGGACGGCATCGAGGGAGCCGTCGGGGAGCCGCAGGCACCGGGCTGCCGGTGATGCTCACCGCCCCGCGTCGTCCACCTCGGCGACCGCCTGCCCCGGTGTCAGGCTCTCGCCCCGGCGGAAGGCCCGCTTCCGATCGTCCGGGTCGAGCGCCGACCGGATCCGGGCGGTAGCCCGGTCGACGTCGCCGCTCTCGGCGGGCGGCAGCGGGGCGCCTGTCGAGCGGCGGGCCGCGGCGGCGGCGCCGAGCAGAAGCGCGGCGATCCGCAGGGCGTCCGGCGTGCCGGTGAGGGTGTGCGCGGCGGCCATGCCCTCCAGAGCGAGGGCGAGGGCGCGCGGGTCACCGGTGGTCAGCGCGGTCGTGTACCCCTGCCGCTGCCGGTCATGGGCCTCGGCGACGTCCCCGCGCAGTTCGGCGACGAAGCCCAGTTCCGCGTGGACCAGCGCGTTCGCGCCGTCCAGTCCCACGTCCCGGTGCCACCGGAGGACGGCGTGCAGCTGGGTCTCGGCCTCGTCGAGGCGGCCCGCCCGGCGGGCGGTGAGCGCGAGGCCCAGCCGGGCGTTGATCTCACCCGCCTGGAAGCCGATGTCGACGGCCGCGCGCCGGGCCTGTTCGTGATGGGCGTGCGAGGCGTCCAGGTCACCGGTGAGCAGCGCCGCCCTGCCGAGCCCGGCGAGCAGGTCGACGGCCTGCGGTGAGGTCCCGAACCGCCGGGCCACGTCCAGCCCGCCCCGCCACAGCCCGGCCGCACCCACGTGGTCGCCGTGGATCTCGGCGAGCGAGGCCCTCGGATACACCGTCCACAGCCGGGCGCAGGCGTCCCCGAGCCGGTCGAACAGCTCGGCCGCGCGCTCCGCGTCCCGCCCGGCGTCCGTGAGCGCGCCCTTCAGCAGCCGCTGCATCGCCCGGTCGGCGAGCGCGGCGGCCTCGCCCCAGGTGTCACCGCCGCGCCGGAACCCGGCCAGGGCCCGGCCGGTCAGCGACTCGCCCTCGGCGATGTTCCCGGTACCGGCCAGCGCATGACCGAGGAACCAGCGAGCCCAGTCCGGGCCCCTGCCGTCCGGCGGAACGCCGGGCTCCGCGCCGGGTGACCGCCCGCCCGGATCGCCGTACGCCGTGCCGCCCGGTGTCTCGTACGCCGTGCACGCCGACTCGTATCCCGCGTACGCCGTCTCGTACGCCGTCACCGCCGCCTCGATCCGGGCCGCCCGGTCGGTGCCGTCGCCCGTGAGGACGGTGAGGCCGGTGCGCCACACGCCGACGCGGGCGCGCAGCACCGGATCCCCGCCGGGCCCGGCCAGCGCGGCGGTCGCCGAACGCAGGCCCTCGCCGAGCCGTCCGCGCAGGATCCAGTACCAGGCGAGCGCGTCGACCAGCAGCAGCGCGTCCGAGGAGCCCCGGCCCGGCGCCGCGTCCCGTACGGCGGTGTCGAGGGCCGTACGGAGATTGGCGCCCTCGGCGTCGAGCCGGTGCAGCGCCGGCAGCTGGCCGGGGCCGCGCAGTTGGGGCTCGGCGGCGACGGCCAGATCGCGATAGTGGGCGAGATGGCGGGCCTGCACGGATGTACGCTCGTCGGCTTCGTCCAGGCGCTGGAGACAGTACGCGGCGACGGACTCCAGCAGCCGGTAGCGGGAGCCGTCGGGCGCGACGGTGACCAGGGAGCGGTCGATGAGCCGGGCGAGGATGCCGAGGACGTCCTCGGCGGCCACGTCACCGCCCGCGCACACGTCCTCGGCGGCCTCCAGGGTGCACCCCTCGGCGTGGGCGGCCAGCCGGCGCAGTACCGCCCGCTCCGGGCCGCTCAGCAGCTCCCAGCTCCAGTCGATCATCGCGCGCAGTGTCCGCTGCCGGGCGGGGGCGCCGCGCGACCCGGCCGTGAGCAGCCGGAACCGGTCGTCCAGGCGCTCCAGGAGCCGGTGCACCCCGAGGGCGCGCACACGGGTCGCGGCCAGTTCCAGGGCGAGCGGGATGCCGTCCAGGCGGTGGCAGACGGCCTCGGCGGCGGCCCGGTTGGAGCCGTCGAGCACAAAGCCGGGCGCCGCCGCGGCGGCCCGTGCCGCGAACAGCTCCAGGGCACCGGCGGGTGCGAGCGGCGGCACCGACCACAGGGTCTCCCCGGCCAGCGCCAGCGGTTCCTGGCCGGTCGTCAGCACGGTGAGCCCCGGTACCGCGCGCAGCAGCAGTTCGACCAGGGCGGCGGCCTCGTCCACGACGTGCTCGCAGTTGTCGAGCACCAGGAGGAGACGGCGGTCCGTGAGCGCCCTGGCCAGCCGTCCGGCGGCTCCGGGGTCGGGTTCACCCGGCGGGCGCTGTCCCCAGGTCCCGTCGTCGCGCAGCCCGAGCGCGACGGCGGTGGTCTCCGCCAGGGCGGCGCTCCCGGCGGGGCGCCGGTCGGCCCCGGCCAGCTCCACCAGCCACTCGCCGTCCGGGTACCTCCCGCCCAGCTCCGCTACGACGGCCAGCGCGAGCCGCGTCTTGCCGACGCCGCCGGGACCGGTGAGCGTGACCAGGCGCCGCTCGGCGAGCAGCCGGGTCAGGTCCCCGACGGCCTCGTCGCGGCCGACGAGGGGGGTGAGCGGGGGAGCGGGGAGGTTGGTGCGGGGCGCCGAGGGCTCTGGTGCGGGTGTTGCGCGGGGTTTCTCGGGGGCGTCCAGTTCCGGGTCCTGGCGGAGCATCGCGGTGTGCAGGGCGGCCAGGGCGGGGCTGGGGTCGAGGCCCAGTTCACCGGAGAGGCGGCGGCGCAGATCCTCGTACCCGGCGAGGGCCTCGCCCTGGCGTCCCACCCGGTAGAGGGCGCGGAACTGCACGGCCCGCAACCGCTCGCGCAGGGGGTGCCGCGCGATCAGTTCGCCGAGGTCGGCAAGGAGGGCGGTGTCCTGGCCGAGTTCCAGCCGGGTCTCGGCGAGCAGTTCCTCGGCGGCGAGGCGTTCCTCCTCAAGCCGGGCCGCGGTCGCGCGGGCGAAGGGCTCGTCGGCGAAGTCCGCGAGGGCGGGTCCGCGCCACAGGGCCAGGGCCTCGGCCAGCGTCCCGGAGCGGATGGTGTCGGGCTCGGTGCGGGCGCGGGCGACGAGGTCGGCGAAGCGGTGGGCGTCCAGGGAGCCGGGAGCGAGGGTGAGCGCGTAACCGGGGGCGCGGGTGACGACGAGTTCGCGGGCGCCGGGCTCCGCCGTGTCGAGCGCGGCGCGCAGCTGGGAGACCTTGGCCTGGAGGGCACGGGCGGGGTTGCCGGGCGGTTCGTCGCCCCACAGGTCGTCGATCAGCCGTGCGGTCGCCACCGGCCGCCCCGCGTGTGCGAGCAGCGAGGCGAGCAGAGCCCGCACCTTCAGCTCGGGCACCCGCACGGGCTGCCCGGCGCCGGTCCACACGGCTGTCTCGCCCAGCACCCCGAATCGCATGGCGATCACGGTAACCCGGGGGACGGCGCCGCTGTTGCCCCCTTTTCCACGGGCGCGGATCGGCCGTGGCCCTCTTCCATCCCCGCGGCCCGGCATCTACGGCCCCCCGGTGCCAACCGGAACAGGACCCGAACATCACCCGAGCCGAATCCGAAGCGGGCCTCCGCAGGCTGTGGGTCAGCGGACGGGAACCCACCCGCACCGCACGGCACGGCACCTGACCACGCCGGACAGCACAGCGAGGAGACCGCCATGACCACGACCCCCACGACCCCCACCACCCCCACGACTGCCCCCACCCCGGCCCCCACGATGGCCCTGACCACCGTCCCGCGACGCCTCACCGGAAAGACCGCGCTCGTCACCGGCGCCAGCCGGGGCATCGGCCGGGCCATCGCGGAGCGGCTGGCCGCGGAGGGCGCCCGGGTCGGGGTGCACTACGCCACCAACGAGCGCGCCGCCAAGGAGACGGTGGCCGCCGTCGAGGCCGCGGGCGGCAGCGCCTTCGCCTTCGCCGCCGAACTGGGCGCGCCCGGCGACGCGGACGCGCTGTGGGCAGGGTTCGACGCCCACGCCGACGGCGTGGACATCCTGGTCAACAACGCGGGCGTCGTCGGTGGCGGTCAGATCCACGAGGTCGCCGAGGCCGAGTACGACAGGGTGTTCGCGGTCAACGCCAAGGCCCCGTTCTTCATCATCCAGAAGGGACTGACCCGGCTGCGCGACGGCGGGCGCATCGTCAACATCTCCTCCGGCGTCACGAGGACCGCCTTCCCGAGCATGACACCGTACGCCGCCGCCAAGGGCGCGATCGAGGTGCTGACCCTGACGCTGGCGCAGACCCTGGGCTCGCGCGGCATCACGGTCAACGCGGTCTCCCCGGGGACCATCGAGACCGACATCCACCCATGGCTGGCCGACCCCGCGGCCCGTGCCCACGCCGCGGCGTACTCCGTGTTCGACCGGGTGGGCCGGCCCGACGACGTGGCCGATGTGGTGGCCTTCCTCGCCTCGCCCGACGCCCGCTGGGTGACCGGCCAGAACATCGACGCCAGCGGCGGCTCGGGCCTCGGCATCTGACCCGCGCCCGACCCCCTTCGCTCACTCACCCCCGTCCAACCCACCTGTTCGGCCCGCTGTTCAACCCCCTGGAGGCGCTGTCATGTTGTCCCACACGCTGATGGTCGTGGCCCATCCCCGGCCCGACTCCCTGACCGCGCAGGTGGCAGCCCATCTGGGGGCCCGGATCGGGGACGAGGGCGGCACGGTCGACGTCCTGGACCTGTACGCCGACGGTTTCGACCCGCGGACGTACCCCGCCGACGAACCGGACTGGACCCGCCGCGACAAGCGGTACTCGGACGAGGTCCACGCCCACATGGACCGGGTCTCCGCCGCCGATGACCTCCTGGTCGTCTTCCCGGTGTGGTGGTACTCGCTGCCCGCGGTGCTCAAGGGCTGGGTGGACCGGGTCTGGAACTACGGCTTCGCCTACGGCCGCAGCACTCCCCGGCTGGCCGGCAAACGGATGCTGTGGCTGGGCCTGGCGGGCGGCACCGCCGAGCAGTACGCGCACACCGGCCTGGACCGGGCGATGGACATCCAACTGCGGCTGGGCATCTCGGAGTTCAGCGGCATCACCGCGTCGGCGCTGCGGCTGCTGCACGGCACCGAGATGACCGGCGTCCCCGCTCATCTGCGCCCCGCGAGGGTCCGCGCCACCCTCACGGCGGCCGACGCGGCCCGCAGGGAGATCCTCGGCGACCGGCCCGCCGCCCCCGAGCCCGCTCCCACCACACCCCACCTGGAGATGACGTCATGAACGACGACGCCGCCGCCCTGTCCGACACCCCGGCGAAGGAGCACCCGCGTACGACGACGACGCCGCGTGCCGGTATCCGCCAATGGCTCGGCCTGGCCCTCCTGCTCCTTCCGGTCACCCTGATGACCGCCGACCTGGGTGTGCTGTGGCTCGCCACCCCCTACCTCGCGGCCGACCTGCTGCCCAGCGGCACCGAGGTGCTGTGGATCACCGACATCTACGGCCTGCTCACCGCCGGGACGCTGGTCATCATGGGCACACTCGGCGACCGGGTCGGGCGGCGCAGGCTGCTGCTGGTCGGTTCGGCCGGGTTCGTGGCCGCCTCCATGGTCGCGGCGTACGCGCCGGACCCGGGGACGCTCATCGCCGCGCGGGCCGTGCTAGGCGTGGCGGGGGCGGCCGTACTGCCCTCGACGCTGTCCCTGATCAGCCATATGTTCGCCGACCCCCGGCAGCGGGCGACGGCGATCGCGATGTGGGTCACCGCGCTGTCGACGGGCCTCGCGGCCGGACCCGTAGTCGGAGGTGTCCTGCTGGACCGGTGGTGGTGGGGCTCGGTCTTCCTCATCGGTGTGCCGGTGATGGTGCCGGTCCTGCTGGCCGCGCCGCTGCTGCTGCCCGAGTACCGGGACCCGAAGCCGGGCCGGCTCGATCTGCCGAGCGTGGCGCTGTTCCTGGCGGCCGTGCTGCCGCTGGTGTACGCGGTCAAGAAGATCGCGGAGCACGGTCCGAACGGTCCGGCGGCGCTGTCCACGGCGGTGGGCGCGGTGGCGGTCACGGCCTTCGTCCGACGCCAGAACCGGCTCTCACACCCCCTGCTGGATCTGGCGCTGTTCCGCCGCCGGGAGTTCACCGGCGCCCTGCTCACCCTGCTGCTGGGCATGACCGCGCTCAACGGCGTCGAGTATCTGGTGCCGCAGTACCTCCAGGCGGTGGCCGGGCTGTCGCCGCTGGAGGCCGGGCTGTGGCTGGTGCCGGGCGCGGCCGGGCTGGTGGCGGGCTCCCAACTGACCCCGCCGCTGGCCCGCAGGGTGCGCCCGGCACGGGTCCTTGCGGCGGGGCTGGCGGTGTCGCTGGCCGGCTACGGCGTGCTGGCCGTGGCCACGGGGGTGGTGGCGACGTCGCTGGCCCTGACGGTGGTGATGTTCGGCGTCGCCCCGATCAGCGTCCTCGGTACGACCCTCGCGGTGGGCGCGGCCCCGGCTCCCAAGGCGGGTGCCGCCGCCGCGACCGGCCAGACCGCGTACGACCTCGGCCTGGCTCTCGGCATCGCGGTGACCGGCAGCCTGGCGGCGGCGGTGTACCGCGACCGCATGCCGGACAACGCCCCCACCGAGGCGCGGGACACAATCGGCGCCGCCCTCGCCGCGGCCCGGCGGCTCTCCGACCCCGACCGGGCGACGGCCCTCGCGGACACCGCCCGCGCCGCCTTCACCGCGGGCCTCCAGACCGCGGCGGCGGTCAGCGCCGTCCTGGCGGTGGCGACGGCGGTGCTGGCGGGGTGGCTGCTACGCCACGTACCGCCGATCAGCGCGGCGCAGAAGGAAGCGGCGGCGCCGGACGACGACCCGGCACCGCTACCCACCCCCACCCCCTGATCCCACGGAGAACCCCAACCGACGGTCACCGTCCGGGAGTGGTTCACGGGGAGGCAAGGGCTGGGACGCGGCCACGGGCAACGAGTTCAGCGGAGGCCGATCAGCAGCCAGAGCAGATCCATGGTCTGGCTCTGGGAGCCCGGCCGCAGTCCCGAAGCGGAGTCCGCCCACTCCACCGTGACCACCGGCGCGGAACCGCCGCCGACCTCGACGCGCGCTCCGGTGAACTGCCTCCCAGCGGCTGTCTCGGGCAGCAGGTCGGCGGCGAGCGCGCGGGTGGCCTCGGCCGACCGGGTCACGGCGCACAGCCGTTCCTTCGGGGCACCGTCGTCGGCACCGAGCCCCGCGGTGGCCCGCAGGAGCTTCGCCTGGACTGACTACCGGCAACTCGGCGGACCCGTTGTCCTCGTATGGGACAACCTCCGTAGGGGCACTTGAGCGCGAGTGTGGGCCGGGGCTTCGACCGGCAGACCTTGGGAGGCGAAAGGGCCGAGGAGAACGGATTCACCGATGACCCCGGCGCCCCGACCGCCTGCCTTGGCACCGGTCTCGCCTGAACTGCGCTCGCCACGGTGAGCGTCGACTCTGGTGCTCTCTGGTGCTCTCTGGTGCTCTGGTGACGTGAACCTTCCTTTGGGGATTGTCGCTCGGGACCGGAATCAAACGCCCGGTGACCCACCGCCGTTTCCGCCCTTTCCGCCGTCAACTCATCCTCGATGGAAAGAGGTTGCCGCACCTCGATCGGGTGAGGGCGAAACGATCCGCTGGGCCAAGGCGGTCCCGGCGTGCTCGGGGTGTTGCCAGCATCGGAGTTCCTGATTCCGGCGACTTTCCGTAGCCGGATCACCCCGACCCACAGGAACGGAACCAAGTCGTGGCACTGACGACCGCCAATATCGCGAGCGAGCTCGAAGTGGCGAACCAGGCGGGTGATCCCGAGGCCGACACACTCGTGTCCGATCTGATCGACAAGCGGGAGATCGACGGGGTCAACGCCCTGTTCAGGACCATCGGCACGCTGAAGCCCGGCCAGGACCTCTCCGGCCTGCCGCCGCGGCTGGCCGAGTTCCTCAAGGGGGCCACCGTCGACCCGCCGGGCTGGAGCCAGGCCGACGTCAAGGCCGCCGAGAGCTTCTTCGACCACCACCACGGCGTGGCGTCGATGCTCCAGGGCACCGTCGGACTGATCGGCACCTACCTGTCACCGACAGGCGCGTACACCCTGCGTTCCACGGGCCGGCTGGGCGGGGTGAAGGGTCCGGGCCGGCGCCTGTCGCAGTCGTCGCGGCTGTTCATCGGCATGGGCGACCGGGGCGCGCTGAGTGACGGCACTCTCGCCGCCACCGTGACCAAGGTGCGTCTGGTGCACGCCTCGGTGCGCCAGCTGCACAGGAAGAGCGGTGAGTGGGACTACGCGAAGTGGGGCGAGCCGGTCTCCCAGAAGTACACCTGCGCGCGACGTACGTGTTCAGCGTGCAGGTCCTGGAAGCGATGAAGAACCTTGGCCTCACCGTCTCCAAGAGCGACGCGCAGGGGTTCATGGCCGCCTGGCACTACATCAACCACTACCTCGGCACACCGGAGCGGTGGCTGTCCCCCAAGGACGCCGGCCAGTCGACGGCCCTGTGGCTCACAGCGCGCGACAACGAGTGGAAGCAGAGCGACGACGGCAATTTCATGACTGCGCAGGCGCTGAAGTTCTACAAGGAGGAGTACCTGCCGGAGCCCGCCTACTCCCCGTTCGTCGCGATGATCCGTAAGGCACTGACCGACAAGTACGCGGACCTGGCGGGGATTCCTCGTAGCGCGGTCCTGGACACCGGCGCGAAACTCGCCTCGGCCGGCCACGGCGTCGTCAGCGGGTTCGGCGGTGGACTGCTGGGCGGGACGGCGGACAAGGCCACCGGGATCAACCCGTACGACGAGATCATCGGGGTGGCGTCGAAGCAGTTCAACAGGATCGAGGACTACGCGCTGAGCCGCCAGGGCGACGACCAGCCCCAGATGCACGAGGAACTCGGCGACGACCGCTGACCGTCATCCCACGGCCGGGGTGGGTCCCGTGCACACAGGACTCACCCCAGCCGAACGCCTGTACCCGACCGGAGGTCAGGGCATCTGAAGGCGGCTCCCCGGCGGCGAGCCGCCAGCAGGTCAGATCGTCACGAACTCGTTGCTCTTCTGCGTGGACAGGATGCCGTTCCTCGTCCGCAGGGTGACCGTGAACTGGTAGACGTCCCCGTCGAGGAACTCACCTGCCTGGACGGTGATGACGCGGCGCAGGGCGTAGCCGTTGTTGCTGCCGAGGTCGGGCCAGCCGAAGGTGCCGCTGGTCACGGTCTCCGACAGCCGCCGCGGCTCGAACGTCGTCTTGCCGCCCGACGTCGACTCCGCGCTCACGAACAGGGTGTAGCTCATGTCCGCGTCTCCGACAGCATCCCCGGCCCCTCCCCGTCGACGACGAGGTCGAACGACGTCTGCCGGGTACCGGCCACTTCATTCGGGGTGTTGTCCTGCGCCCGCCCTCCGGCGGCCGTGGTGAACACCCGCACGATCTGCACATCGTTGGTCTGCATGACAGTCCCCTCCCCGATGGCCGCACGCTGCTGCGTCACGGCTCTTGTTCTCCTCCGCGCAGGATCGTGCCCTGCTGATCGGTGCTGGATTCGGCGGCCCCGGGCCGTTCACACGATCTGAGGGGTTGGGAGCACCCACGCCTGCCGGTTGTGCAACCGCGCGCCCCGTGGCCTCGGACCTCATGCGCGGAACGGGGCCCTCGTTCGGCTCCTGACCTGGGAGAACATCCGCCCCGGATGGAGTTGAGGCACACAGTGCTACGGGCGCGCTCGGCACGGTCGGCGGCCTTGGGTGGGGTTGACTCGCGGGCCGGGTGCGGGAATGCGCGTCGGCTGAGTACGCGCGTCGGCTTGTCCACCGGTCAGCCGGTTGGCAGGAGCTACGGCGGCAGGTCCTTGAGGCCAGCCCAGCTTCGCGACGATGTCGGCTGCCCCGGCCGGGCGTCGACAGGAACGGCGAGTGGGAGGAGTCCCAGGACCCCGACGACGGTCGGATTGCCGGGAAGGCGGCATCGACCTCGGCGATGAACTTGCGCTGGAGAGCGGGGCGGATGACTTGTCGCGTCTCCAGGTCGAACGGGCGGGTGGTCAGCCACTCGGACCGACGGGCGCGGCACTTGCCACCCCGGAGATGACCTCGCTCAAGCACCAGGAGCCATGCCAGTGAGTGTGAACGAACAGCAGGGGGAACCAGCGGGCATGGCCGCTCCATCCGGGACGTCAGCATCGGGCGGGACTCCGCCGATGACCCATGCTCGTGCTTTCCGTCCTTCTGCCCGGTGAGGTGATCAGCCTTCGGGATCTATGTCGCCCAGCCCCGGCCCCGCCCCTCCAGCCACCGATGCGGCCGTGGCCGCCGCCCCCGGGGGGGGGGGCCGGGGCGGCCGCCCGGGGAACCCGCGGCATAGCGGGGGGGTCAGAGGGGGGGGCAGGGGGCGCCCGCGGGGTG